>CAZOTC010000138.1:0-7466 GCA_964582605.1 uncultured Geobacter sp.
CGCGCACGTCGGTGGTCGAATGTGTCGAGAAGATCCGCGTCTTATCCGACGGCAGCCTGGAAGTGCACCTGAGCTGGACGGTGAAGAGCGTCTCCAGCGTGTACGGCGTGACCATCGGCGCGGACAGCGGCAATCATAATATGTACCTGACGGATGACCTGGGCAACCGCCTCGACCACACCCAGACCGGAGACGGCGCGAATGAGGAGAAGAAGCTGTTCAATGGCGATGTGAAGCGCGGCTGGTTCCTCTTTCCTGCTCCATCTGCGCAGGCGCGCGCTTTTATCTTCCACGACGCGGATAATCAAGGCGAGAGGAAGAAGGCCAGATTCATTGGATGATCTCCCGTATCCGCTGCTCAAACCCCTGCTTGATCTCCCGTACCAGTTCAGCAGGGTCGTCGATATACATGGCATGCACGTAGAGGGTCCTACGGTCGTCCGAGATATGCAGGCTCAACGTGCCCGGCGTCAGGGTGATGCAGGTGGCCAGCAGGGTGATCTGCAGATCGGTCTCCAGATCCAGCGGCACGGCAACAATGCCCGGCTTCATGTAATCCCGGGGGGTCAGCACATCGTAGGCCACCCGCAGGTTGGCAACCACCATCTCCTTGATAAAATAGGGGATAAACCCGGCCACGGCCAGTAACCTGCGGTGATAGGCAGCGGTGCTGCGATCGCGGCGGCCGATCCAGATCACCACAAAGCCGAACAGGAAACCGGTGCTGAACCCTGCTGCATGGAAGGAATCGGTCAGGGCCATCCAGGCCAGGGCCAGCAGGATATTGGCCAGAAAGGCGCTCACGGCATCACCCCCAGCACCGCCCTGATATACGGTTCATTATGCAGCAGCTGATCGGCTGCTGCACGGCAGAGCCTGAAGAGCGGTTCAGGCAGCAGGCCGAACAGCAGACTGAACAGGACCAGCAGTGCTGCCGGGGCCAGTAGTTCCCGACGGCGCAGCGGGGGCAGGGAGCGCAGCTCCGGTGCATCGGCTGGACGGGGCTTCCAGAACAGCTGGATCCAGGCGTTGACCAGATAGTAGAGGGTCAGCACGCTCACCCCCAGGGCAGCGGCAACAACCGGATACTGCCCGGCCTGCAGACCGGCCTGCACCAGGGCCAGCTTACCCCAGAAACCGGACAGGGGAGGGATGCCGGCAACCGACAGGGCCGGTAGCAGAAACATAGCCGCCGGCAGAGGATGGTGACGGTAGAGCCCGCCCATCTCAGGCAGGCGGCTGGTACCGCACAGGCGTGCCAGATAGCCGGCGACCAGGAACAAGGCCGATTTGGCGGCCATGATATGCAGCATAAAAAAGATACTGCCGGCCAGTGCCAGGGTGGTCATGATCCCCAGTCCCATCAACAGATAACCGATCTGGCTGATCACACAGAAGGCCAGCAGCCGCCGCAGCTCAGGCTGGGCAATCGCCCCCAGGGCGCCAAACAGCATGGTCAGCCCGGCAGCAGTCAGGATCAGCGGCTGGCCTGCCAACGCCTCCTGGGGAAAGATCAGGGTAAAGACCCGGATCAAGACATAGATACCCACCTTGGAGAGCAGGGCCGAGAAGATGGTGACCACCGCTAGCGGCGGGGTGTGGTAGGAGGCCGGAAGCCAGAAATAGAACGGAAACACCGCCGCCTTGATGCTGAAGGCGCAGAACAGCAGGGCCGCAATGACCGGAATGGTGCCGGTATGGGGCATTTTCTGCAGCAGTACCGCAAGGTGGGCCATGTTGAGGGTGCCGGTCACGCCGTACAACAGGCCGATTCCGGCCAGGAGCAGGGCCGAGGCGATCAGGTTCAGGGCCACGTACTTGATGGCCCCTTCCATCTGCTCACGCTTACCCCCCAGGGCCAGCAGTACAAATGAGGCGATCAGCATTACCTCAAACCAGACGTACAGGTTGAACAGATCACCGGTTAGAAAGGAGCCACAGACCCCCAGCAGCAGCACCTGCAGCAGGGGATGGTAGCCCAGGGTCTCCTGATGCGCATCGGCATCAGCCAGTGAGTAGACCGTGACCGTTAGTCCGATCAGTCCTGTGGCCAGTACCAGCAGACTGCTCAGCAGGTCAGCCACCAGGGTGATGCCGTAGGGAGCCGGCCAGTTGCCTGCCTGGGCAGTCAGTATACCCTGCTGCTGCACCTGCATCAGGATGGTAGCGCCGGTAATCGTCAGCAGCGCAGTTGAACCGATCCCCAGCCAGCGCTGCAGCCTGCGCCGGTTCCAGAACAGCAGCCCCAGCACCGCCGCAGTCAGCGGTATGATCAGAGGAAGAAACAAAAGGTTTTTCATGATTCCCGCCCCTTGACCCTTGACCCTTGACCCGGTTCCTGTCTTTGACTTTCCGGCCCCTGGACCCCGGCCCCCGGTCCCTGATTTTCCGTCACCATCTGATCCTGATCGTCACTGCCCACAGTCTGGTAGACCCGTTTGATCAGTACCAGGGCAAAGGCCTGCACACCAAAACCGATCACAATGGCGGTCAGAATCAACGCCTGGGGCACCGGGTCGGCGGTGGGGATGCTTGAGAGTAGACCGTCAGCCGGCACATGGGGAGGTCTGCCGCGGGTGAGCCGTCCCACGGTAAAGATCAGCAGGTTGGCGGCATTGCCCAGCAGCGCCAGGCCGAAGATCATCTTGACGATGCTGCGCCTGACCATCAGGTACATGCCGGCGGCGTACAGACCGCCTATCACCACTGCCAGCACGCTTTCCATCAGGTCTCCTCCATCAGGGTAAAGATGATCAGCAGCGCAATACCGGCCACCAGCAGATACACCCCCAGGTCAAACAGCAATGGCGTACCGGCATGGCCGATCACCGGTGCAGGCAGGCTGCTCCAGAGAGCGGTCAGAAACGGCAGACCGGCCAGCAGCGGCAGCAGACCGCTTGCCAGGGCGATCAGAAGGCCGCACGCCACCAGCCGCATCGGCTCCACCCGCAGCATCCGCCGGCCTTCCCGGGCACCGTGAGCCAGGGTGTACAGCGCAAAGGCCGCTGCCACCACCAGACCACCCACAAAACCGCCGCCCGGTTCGTTATGACCCCGCAACAGAAGAAACAGGGAAAACAGCAGCATCAGCGGCAGCAACAGACGGATGGCAGTGGCAAGAATCAGCGAATGCATGGCCTACTCCCCCTGTCCCGGATTTCGCTTGAGCATGCCGTAGACCCCCAGGGCTGCCACCGCCAGCACCGTAATCTCACCCAATGTGTCCAGGGCGCGGAAATCGACCAGGATCACGTTGACCACATTGCGGCCATGTCCGGCAGGCAGACTCTGCTGCATAAACCAGCTGCTCAGCGACGGCACCAACGGCTGTGATACCGCCCGCAGCACCAGCCAGGTCATGACCGTGCCGATCCCCAGTGCTATGGTCAGATCCCGCAGCCGGGTGGCGGTGCTGGAAAGGATCGTGAAGTGAGGCAGTTTATGCAACACCAGCACAAACAGGATGATTGACAGGGTTTCGATGCAGAACTGGGTCATGGCCAGGTCCGGCGCACCAAAGATGATGTAGATCAGTGCCACGCCGTAGCCCACCACCCCCAGTGCGGCCACGGCAGCCAGACGGGAACGGGTGACGGCGGCCATCAATGCACCGGCCAGGATTACCAGGCCGGTCAGCCATTCGTGCAGGCTGCCGTCAGGACGGGGCAGCTGCAGTCCGGAGCTGCTGTTGTTCAGCAGGGTACCGGCCATCAGGGCGATTGCCGTGCCGGTTACGGTCATCAGATAGTAGCGCAGTCTGCCGCTCTGCAGCCGCCGGGTCAGCGCGCCGGAAACTTCAGGCAGATCGGCCAGCAGCTGATCATAGAGGTAGTCGGCCCCCCAACCGGGTGACGGATCAGGCTGCGGCAGTTTTGAGCGCAGGCTGAACAGGGCCAGACCGGCCCCCAGGGTGGCCAGACTCAGCAGCAGCATCGGCGTCAGGCCGTGCCAGAGCGCCAGCTCAACCGGCACCGGTCTGCCTGCAACCTGGGCCACGGCCGGAGCCAGCAGCAGGCTGCCGAATTGATCCGGCAGCAGGCCGATCAGCAGCCCCAGCAGGGCAGGGATCAACGGCGGCAGCCAGAGCCGCAGATCAACCGGATGCGGATGCAGAGCAGTGTCTTTTAGGGTTCCGTAAAAAGGAAGATAACCTGCCAGTAACGCTGCAGTCACGGTCAGGGCATTGCCGGTAAACGCGGTAACGGTCACCAGCCAGGGAAACAGCGGCCCCTGCAGGGTGGCCTCATAGAACAGTTCCTTGGCAATAAAACCGGCCAGCGGCAGCAGACCGGCCATGGACAGTGCTGCCAGACCGGCAGCAACGGCAACCTGGGGCATGGTTGCAGCCAGACCGCCCAGCCGGTTGATATCACGGCTGCCGCTGCCGTGATCTACTGCACCGGCAGCCAGAAACAGAGAACTCTTGTACAGGGCGTGGACGGTCACGAGCAGCAGGGCGGCGGTTATGGCCAACGGCGTACCCAGACCCAGCAACAGGGTCAGCATCCCCAGGGCGCTGACCGTGGTCCAGGCCAGGATCTGCTTCAGATCGGTCCGCAGCACCGCCGTGGCCGCCCCCAGCAGCAGGGTGATGCCGCCGACCGACACCAGGCTGTACAGCCAGGCGTCAGTGCCGCCCAGGGCCGGTGAAAAGCGGGCCAGCAGAAAGACCCCCAGCTTGACCATGGTGGCGGAATGCAGGTAGGCGCTGACCGGGGTAGGGGCGGCCATGGCGCCGGGCAGCCAGAAATGAAACGGAAACTGGGCTGACTTGGTAAAGGCGCCCAGCAGCATCAGCACCAGAATCGGCAGATAGAACGGGTGGCTGCGGATCAGTTCTCCGCTGGAAAGGATCACTCCCAGATCACTGCTGTCGGCGGCCTGTCCCAGCAGGATCAGGCCTGCCAGCAGTGCCAGACCGCCTGCTCCGGTCACCAGCAACGCCTGCAGGGCAGCCCGGCGCGAGGCGACCTGCCGATAGTCAAAGCCGATCAACAGGAAGGAACAGAGTCCGGTCAGTTCCCAGAACACAAACAGGGTGATCAGGTCGGCAGCCAGCACCGTGCCCAGCATGGTGACCATAAAGGCCAGGATATAGCCATAGAAACGGCCCAGGTGAGGATGACCGTGCAGATAGGATGAGGCGTAGAGCAGTACCAGCAGGCCGATACCGCTGATCAGCAGACTGAACAGCAGTCCCAGGCCGTCCAGGCGGAAGGAGAGGGTGATGCCCAGTGAGGGTATCCATTCAAAGACTATGGCAGGTGGTGTCATGAGGTTCATGGAGTTGAAGGTATGACCTGTTGTTTTCCGACAGACTATAACCTGTTTTTACGGTTTACGCAGCCTGAATCGGACAAACTGACTGTTTTGTCGATACTGCTTGACAAAACATTGCGAGTCAAATTAGATACGTAAAATTTATCTTCTGATTAATTCCTCACAGCACCTGCAACATGAATAAATGTCGTACACAGCTGATGAATAAAAGTATGAATAACAAGAGAAAGAGAGGAGTCAGCGCATGCAACTGCAGATGTTAGCACCGATTCTGGGGGTAGCAGGGTTTGTCATCGCTATCCTGATCTACACCAGCATCAAGTCACAGTCGGTCGGCAATGAGAAGATGAAGGAAATTGCCGAGGCGATCCATGCCGGGGCCATGGCCTTCCTGAACAGGGAATACCGGGTACTGGCCATCTTCATTGTAGTCGTCTTTGCCCTGATCTTTGTCGGCATGGGCTTCCAGACCGCCCTGGCCTTCCTGGGCGGCGCCCTCTGCTCCATGCTCTGCGGCTATATCGGCATGCAGGCTGCCACCCATGCCAACGTGCGCACCACTGAGGCGGCCCGCACCAGCGGTCAGGGGGCTGCCCTGATGGTGGCCTTTAACGGCGGCGCGGTCATGGGACTGTCCGTTGCGTCGGTTGGCCTGATCGGGGTCGGGATTGCCTATATCTTCTTTGGCAGCGACCCGGTTACGGCCAACTATATCAACGGTTTTGCCATGGGTGCCTCCTCCATCGCACTGTTTGCACGGGTAGGGGGCGGCATCTACACCAAGGCTGCCGATGTCGGTTCCGACCTGGTGGGCAAGGTTGAGGCCGGTATACCGGAAGACGACCCCCGCAACCCCGGCGTTATTGCCGACAACGTGGGGGACTGCGTGGGCGACACCGCCGGTATGGGTGCCGACATTTTCGAATCCTATGTCGGCTCCATCATCGCCACCATCGCCATTGCTGCAACTGCCAGTGTTTCGCAGCTGACCATTCTGGGGGGCGAAGCGGTCCGTGCCAACGCCATGCTGCTGCCGCTGGTACTGGCCATGGCCGGTCTGATCTTCTCCCTGATCGGGGTCGGCTCCATGAAGTTCCTTAAAAACATCAACCCTGCTGCGGCGCTGCGCTATACCACCTTTGTTGCTGCAGGCGGCTTTCTGGTCGCTTCCTTCTTCATCACCCAGGCCATGCATATCAGCAACGGTGTGTTCTGGGCCATCCTGGCCGGTACCATCGCCGGTATCGCCATCGGCCTGATCACCGAATACTACACTGCAGCAGGCCCGGTAACCAGAATTGCCGAGGCATCCAAAACCGGCCCGGCCACCAACATCATCCACGGCCTGGCAGTCGGCCTTGAGAGTTGCGCTGCTCCGATCATCGTGATCTGCATCGGCATCTTTGTTGCCAACCAGGTGGCCGGTCTCTACGGCATCGGTATCGCGGCCGTGGGGATGCTGGCCACGGTAGGGGTCACCATGACCGTTGACGCCTACGGTCCGATCGCCGACAACGCCGGCGGTATCTCGGAAATGGCCGGCCTTGGTCCTGAAGTCCGCAAGATCACAGATGGTCTTGATGCTATCGGCAACACCACCGCTGCTGTTGGTAAAGGCTTTGCCATCGGCTCTGCCGCCCTGACTGCCCTGGCCCTGTTCTCCGCCTATGCCACCGCGGTCGGCCTTGAATCGATCAACCTGCTCAACCCGATGGTGGTTATCGGCCTGCTGATCGGCGGTGCTCTGCCGTTCTTCATCGGTGCCATGACCATGACCTCGGTGGGCCGTGCCGCCGGCAAGATGGTGGATGAGATCCGGCGTCAGTTCCGCGAGATCCCCGGCCTGCTGGAAGGCAAGCCCGGTGTCAAGCCGGAGCCGGAGAAGTGTGTGGATATCTCCGCCCGTGCCGCCCTGAAAGAGATGGTTGCCCCCGGTATGGTGGCGGTTATCGCTCCGGTGCTGGTCGGTTTTGTGCTGCACAAGGAGGCCCTGGGCGGCATGCTGGCCGGTGCAACCCTGGCAGGCGTGCTGTTGGCGCTGATGATGTCCAACGGCGGCGGCGCATGGGACAACGCCAAGAAGTACATTGAAAAGGGCGAACTGGCAGGCGAGAAAAAAGGGGGCGAGGCCCACAAGGCTGCCGTTGTCGGTGATACGGTCGGTGACCCGTTCAAGGATACTTCCG
>CAZOTC010000139.1:0-7378 GCA_964582605.1 uncultured Geobacter sp.
AAGTCAAGGCGGTGGTAGAGGGGTTACAGGAGGAGTTGAAAGGTTGAAGGTATAAACATTGAAACGCAAGACGCCCCGACCGACAGCTGTCAGCCGGGGCGTCTTCGTTTGGTTCAGGTTGTCAGCTTCTTACAAATTCAGGCTTTGCGAAGGAATATTCAAATTGCATATGGTCCGTATAGGTACCGTTCAGGATTGCCACCACATCCTCGGTAAAGACCAGCTCCTCATCAGTGGGGATGACATAGACCTTGACCGGTGAATCATCGGTGGTAATCAGGGTCTCACGCTTGCGGGTCATGGCGCTTGCATTCCGCTCACGATCCAGACAGATACCGATATGCTCCAGCCCTTCAATCGCCTTCTCCCTGATGGCCGCCCCCATTTCACCCACACCGGCCGTAAAGACCACTGCATCAAGCCTGCCGATGGCAGCCATGTAGGCCCCGATGTACTTCTTCAAACGGTAGGCCTCGATATCCAGGGCCAGTTGACAGCGATGATCCCCCTTGGCTGCATGTTCAATCACATCACGACGATCCGTATAACGGCCGGTGATTCCCAGAATACCGCTCTTTTTGTTCAACACGCTGTCGATTTCTTTGGCCGACAGGTTCTCCTTCTGCATCATGAAGGCAGGGATGGCCGGGTCGATATCACCGCAGCGGGTTCCCATAACCGCCCCTTCAAGGGGAGTCAGCCCCATGGTGGTGTCAACCGAGACGCCACCTTTGATCGCACAGTGGGAAACGCCGTTTCCAATATGCATGGTCACAATATTACACTGGCCGGCAGGTTTGCCAAGCAGCACCGCAGCACGCTTCGAGACATACAGGTGCGAGGTGCCGTGGAAACCGTAGCGGCGTACGCCATGGTGCTCATACCAGTCATAAGGCACCGGATACAGGAAGGCATGTTCCGGCATGGTCTGGTGGAATGCAGTATCAAAAATAGCGACATGGGGAATGGAGGGCATCAGTGAACGGGCTGCCTCGATACCTTCAATATTAGGTGGATTGTGGAGGGGAGCCAGGTGTTGAACATCCTTGACCGCATCCAGCACCTCATCATCAATCCGTACGGAACAGGTGAACTTCTCTCCGCCGTGTACTACCCGATGGCCGACAGCAGAAATTTCGGCCACACTCTGCAGCACACCATGTTCACGGTCGGTTACCACCCTGATAACCAGATCTATGGCTGCGCGGTGATCAACGCAGTCCTGCTCAAGCTTGAAGTTTTCCCTGCCCGGCACCTCATGCACGATGTAGGAGTCGCCGACAATAACCCGCTCAACCATCCCCTTGGCTACAACCACCTTTTTCTCCCAGTCAAACAACTGGTATTTGACTGACGAGCTACCACAGTTAAGCGCCATAATAATCATACAAACTCCTCCCTGAAGCGTAGAAATTCCATCATTATTTTCAATAAAAAAACATTAGTCATATTGAAGCATTTACACAATAATAAAACTGTATTTGATATATCATGGCGTTCCGGTAAAATTCAACCAATTTATGAACCACCATGCTGAAAATACGTATACAGTTTTTCTGGACATTTTTACGGTGCTGTGATAACACCATGATGCCTTATCGAGGCCAACAATTTCTGACTATTTTTAGGAGGTGGTACCATGGCACACACGATTACTGACGATTGCACCAACTGCGCAGCATGTGAAGATTCCTGCCCTGTAAACTCAATCAGCGAGCAAAACGGCAAGCGCGTTATTGATGCAGATACCTGCATTGATTGCGGCGCCTGCGTAGATACCTGCCCTGTCAGCGCTATTCACGCCTAGTCGTCAAACGGATCACGTTTTAAACAGAAAAGGCCCGGTTTTTCAGGGCCTTTTCTGTTTAAAAAACTATGTAGTACATCAGCGGCAGTAGCGTTCTTTTTCACTGTAAACACAGCCGCAATACTGCTGGCGGTAGAGCGCCAGTTCTTTTGATCGTCGGATCCCCTCCTGCCAACCCGGCCTGAAATCACGGTACAAAAAAGCGACCCCATGCTTCTGCGAGGCCTCTTCAGCCTTTTTGCGCATCAGGTCATGATTCTGGTACCTGCTGTAAAACAGCGAAGAACTGAAGGCATCAAATCCGCCGGCAACAGCTGCTGCTGCAACCGCATCAAGTCGAGAGGCGTAACAGTAACCGCAGCGACTGCCCGGGTCAGCCGCCACAGCGGCAAGAAACTCCTCCAGCCGGTATTCATCACGGACCACCAGCGGCATCCCTTCCAGATCAGCCATCTGTTGTGCCGCATCACGACGCCGGGCATACTCCTGATACGGATGAATATTGTGATTGAAAAAGAAGCCGGTCACTTCTGCCCCTTCACCACGCAGGCTGCTCAGAGGATAGAGGGCGCACGGCCCGCAGCAGGTATGCAGCAGGACCCGCATCAGACCTTTTCCAGCAGATGCCCGAGCTTTTCGCGCTTGGTCTTCAGGTATCTCTTGTTTGAACAGGTGGGATTGGCTTCAATAGCAACCCGGTCCACCACCTCAATGCCGTAGCCCTGCAGGCCGACCAGCTTGCGCGGATTGTTGGTGAGGATACGGATCTTGCGAATCCCCAACGCCAGCAGAATCTGTGCGCCAACCCCGTAGTCCCGCATATCCGCCTTGAACCCCAGATGCTGGTTGGCCTCCACCGTATCCATCCCCTGATCCTGCAGCTCGTAGGCCTTCAGCTTGTTGATCAGCCCGATCCCCCTGCCTTCCTGACGCATGTAGAGGATCACCCCGCGTCCCTCCCGGTCGATCATTTCCATCGCCTTGTGCAGCTGATCGCCGCAGTCACAGCGCTGGGAGCCCATCACGTCACCGGTCAGACATTCGGAATGGACCCGCACCAGTACCGGTTGTCCATCGGCAACATCCCCCTTGACCAGCGCGATATGGTCCAGCTTGTCCACATCATTCTCAAAGGCCACCACCCGCCAGTCACCACCATAGCGGGAGGGCAGCTTTGCATCGGCAACAGGGCGCACCAGCTGCTCATGCTTCAGGCGATAGGCCACCAGGTCAGCCACGGTACAGATTTTCAGGCCGTGCTGCTTGGCAAACTTCCGCAACTCCGGCATGCGGGACATGGTGCCGTCGTCATTCATGATTTCACAGATGATCCCGGCCGGTGTCAGACCGGCCAGACGGGCAAGATCAACCGAACCTTCGGTCTGACCGGTACGAACCAGCACCCCGCCCGGTTTGGCCCGCAACGGAAAGACATGGCCGGGACTGACCAGGTCGGCTGCCGAGGCATGAGGGGCAACAGCAGTCAGAATAGTATGGGAACGGTCCGCAGCGGAGATACCGGTAGTCACCCCCCGCTTCGCCTCAATCGAAACCGTGAAGGCGGTTTCAAAGGGTGAGGTATTGTCCCGCACCATCGGTTTCAGCCCCAGAGCATCACACTTGTCCGGGGTCAAGGTCAGACAGATCAGCCCCCGCCCATACTTCGCCATAAAATTGATCGCTTCCGGCGAAGACAGCTCGGCCGCCATGGTCAGATCACCTTCATTCTCACGGTCTTCATCATCAACCAGGATCACCATCTTGCCCTGGCGGATATCCTCTATCGCCTCTTCAATCGTACAGACACCCATCAGCAGTTATTCCCCTCTCAGACAAATCCGTTTTGCATCAGTTTTTCCATGGTCAGGCCCCCTTTGACGGCATGGGGCATAATCAGGCGTGCCACATATTTACCAATGATATCAGTCTCAATATTAACCTTTGCACCGGCCCCCAAAGCAGCCAGTGTTGTCCTTGCAAGGGTGTGAGGGATGATTGAGACAGAAAAACCGGCCTCAGTCACACGGTTGATGGTCAGACTGACCCCTTCTATCGCCACCGACCCTTTTTCCACCAGCAGCTGCGCCTGCTCCCGGGGCAGACTGAAGCTGAGCAGCACTGCATTGCCCTGATTGCTGCGGCTTTCAAGACGTCCAACACAATCAATATGGCCGGTCACCAGATGGCCATCCAGCCGGCCGCCAAACGTCAAGGCCCGTTCAAGATTCACCGGACTACCCGGCTTCAGTTCTGAAAAGGTAGTCCGTGCGACCGTCTCGGGGGAAACGTCAAAACTGAGCTGGGTACCCTGCAGCGCGGTAACGGTCAAACAGGCACCGTTCACCGCAATCGAATCACCAAGCGTAATTTCTTCGACAGGAAGCGGTGCAGACAGGGTCAACACTGCACGTTCGCTGCCGTGCCGCAGCGCCACGACGGTACCGACCGTCTCAATCAGGCCGGTGAACACAGCATCTCCGGCCTGGCATAGACCACCAGATCATCACCGCATGTTGCAACACGCCGGATCTTCATCCGGATCGCCTCATCCATGGTGGCAATCCCCTGCAGTGCAAACGGAGCAAACCCGTTCCCCACCACCTTGGGGGCATAAAAGAAGATACATTCATCAATCAGGCCATGCTGCAAGAGGTCCCCTGCCAGACGGCTGCCCCCTTCCAGCAGCACCGAATGTATGCCGAGACCGGCAAGTTTGTGGAGCAGATCCCGCATCTCTACCCTGCCGTCGTATTCACGGCAGACAAGAATGGTTACGCCCTGAGCCTGATAGCGCTGATGAATCGTGGTATCCGTCTCACAGGTGGCGATGATCGTTCTGGCTGAATCCTGTTGTTTCAAAACGTTAACGCTCTCGGGAGTACGCAGCCGGGTATCCACAATCACCCGTATCGGATCACGCCCCTTGACGTGACGGACAGTCAACTGGGGATTATCGGCGATAACCGTATCAACCCCCACCATCACGGCGTCACAGTGGGTGCGAAGCCGATGCACCAATCGCCGGGACTCTTCACCGGTAACCCAGCGGGAATGGCCGGTGACCGTCGCAATATTCCCGTCCAGGGTCATGGCGGTCTTGTAGATCAGGTAAGGAATACCGGCAGTCACCGCCTTGATGAACCCCTTGTTCAGATCACGGCACTCTTCCTCCAACAGTCCCACTTCCGCCCGGATACCGGCCTGACGCAGACACTGCAGGCCCTGTCCGGCCACCTTCAGAAACGGATCAACCATGCCGGCAATCACCCGCCGGACACCGGCAGTTATCAGGGCATCACAACAGGGCGGGGTCTTGCCCTGATGGCAGCATGGCTCCAGAGTGACATAGACGTCAGCCCCCTGCGCGGCTGCACCGGCCATATTCAGTGCATGCACCTCGGCGTGGGGTGTTCCGGCCTGCCTGTGCCACCCCTCTCCCACAATAGTGCCGTCACGCACTATCACGCAGCCCACCGCCGGATTGGGTGCTGTCCTGCCCAGGCCCTTGCGTGCCAGAGACAAAGCCCGTTTCATGAATCTGCTATCAGCCTGTTGCATAGAAAGTGCCCCTTACCCCTATTTCTTCAGCAGGTCCTGCAGTTCAAGCATAAATTCATTAATATCCTTGAAGGAACGATAAACCGAGGCGAAACGCACATACGCCACCTGGTCAACCGCATGCAACTCGTTCATGATCCACTCACCGATCAGAGAGGACTGAATCTCCCGTTCTCCGCTCTCCTGCAGCCGGGTTTCAAGGCGGTCGGTCATCCGTTCAATATCCTCAATCGAAACCGGCCGCTTTTCACAGGCCTTCTTGATGCCGGAAATCACCTTCAGCCGGTCAAAATGCTCCCTGCGGCCATCCTTCTTGCAGACCAGCGGCAGCATCTCCTCAACCCGTTCGTAGCTGGTAAAACGCTTGCTGCACTCCTCGCACTCACGGCGTCGGCGGATTACTGCTCCCCCCTTATCAGGCCGGGAGTCAACCACCTTACTGTCCGGATGTCCGCAGAACGGGCATTTCATACCGCCCCCCCTTCCTGCATCGGGCGATCAAAGCGGCGGATCTCAATACCTGCCTCTTCTACCATCTCGCGGGCCAGCTCATCTCCGTAGCCCTCTTCGTACACAATCCGTTTGATACCGGCATTGATCAGCATTTTGGTGCAGATGATACAGGGCATGGTGGTGCAGTACAGGGATGAGCCGTCAATATTGATACCATGGCGTGCCGCCTGGATAATGGCATTCTGCTCGGCATGCAGGCCGCGGCACAATTCATGGCGTTCGCCGGAGGGGACCTTAAGCCGCTCGCGCAGACAGCCGGTTTCCTCGCAGTGTCTGATACCCGAAGGGGTACCGTTATAGCCGGTAGCCAGAATATTGCGATCCTTGACCAGCAGAGCACCTACCTGACGGCGCAGACAGGTTGAACGGGTTGCAACCAGGTGCGTAATATCAATAAAATACTGATCCCAGGTCGGGCGTGCCATACTCGGCTCCTGCACAACAGATAGTTGCAAACTCTCAAGTCTACGTTATCCTATAAACCATACTTGTATGCAGGTCAACCAATCGGGGGAAAGATGCCGGCCTGCACTCTGATCTTTGTCGCCTGCATGCCGGACAGGAAACGGTCTACCGGCGGCTTGACCGGTACAGGCTTTCAAGACACACAGACGAACACCTGACCCAGTGCCCGACACACGAGGACGACACGCTCAACCGTTTGGCACACCCTGTCAGGAGCTGACGCAAATTCACGGGACGCAAACCATGACCATACACGTACCAGCCACCCTCAAGGCCACCATACTGCTGGTTGATGATGAGCCGATGGTACTCAAGATGCTGCAGACCTTCCTTGAATCACAGGAGTATAAGGTTGTCTGCGCCTCCGGCGGCAGACAGGCGCTTCAGATCGTCGAACAGCACCAGTACTCCTTTGATCTGATGCTGACCGACATCCGCATGCCCGACATGAACGGTATCCGGCTGTTGGAGGCAGTCCGCCAGCTGCTGCCCGACCTGCCGGTGCTGCTGATGACCGGTTACACCGATTTCGAGCTGGTGGTGGAGGGGCTCAAGCAGCATGCCTTTGATCTGATGTTCAAACCGATTGAATTTGAGCAGCTGAACTGGTGCATCTCAAGGGCCCTGGCCTTTCTGATGGCGCAACGCCTTGAACAACAGTATCGTACCCGCCTTGAAGAACAGGTTGCCAAGCAGACCAAACTGCTTTGCAACCAGCTGGAAGAACTGCAGGAAGCACAACGCAAGGCCGGAGAGGTGGATGATCTGAAACGCGAGTTCCTGAGCCTGATCAGCCATGAGTTCCGCACCCCCCTGAACGGTATTATGGGTGCAATTCAGCTGATGGAGCTGAACAGTTCGCCCGAAAACCTGCAGTCCTATCTTGGCCTGCTCAAGACCTCGACCCAGAAGATGACACAACTGGTCAACAACCTGATTACGCTGGTAGAGGCCCGTGCCTCCAAGCCCTCCAGCGGCAACCTGGTCAACAGTCCCTGCATAGCCCTCTCTTCCATCAAAAAACGTTTCGAGGAC
>CAZOTC010000140.1:0-7321 GCA_964582605.1 uncultured Geobacter sp.
TGGGGAGCCATAAAATTCAAGGGGTTAGCCAAAACAGGCTAGCCCCTTTTTCTTTGTATGTCGCTTTGGTGTCCTTTCAGTATCCTTTGAAGGTCTTGCTACCCCAGATGCTTATCATTTCCCAATATGCAGGTTATCCCCTGTACGCTGTTTGTGAATAAACCGGTTTTGATGATCAGGCTTACTGCCCAGCCAGCTGCTTATCAATGCAGGCCAGCAGCTCATCAAGTTTGACCGGTTTTGCCAGAAAGGTGTGCTCACCGATCACACTCCCGTTGGGCTTCACCTCATCTTTACTGACAATGGCGGTTAAAAACACAACTGGAACCGAGCCGAGCAGCGGATCGTTTTTAAAATCGGCTGCAAGTTCACCGCCGTCCTTTTCCGGCATCATCACATCAAAGAAGGCCAGGTCCGGCTTGAACTGGCGGGCCAGACTGAGTGCCATGGCCGGGTCGTTGACATCCAGCACCTCAAAACGGCCGGTGGCCTCAAGGTTACGGCGCATCATCCGGGTAATCGGCGCCTCGTCGTCAACCAGCAGAATCTTCTTTTTCATACGTCACTGACCTCCTGTTTCATTTTTTTGATGGAGCTTGAACAATATGATCGCCTCTGCCCCCGACCGGTCTTTCCGGTTTTGGAGGGTAACGACGGCATGGTGCAGTTCAAGGATCTTACGGGTAACCGACAACCCCAATCCGGTACCGATTCCCACCGGCTTCGTAGTAAAAAAAGGATCAAACAGCTTTGGAACAGAGGCGTCCTTGATGCCGGTTCCGGTATCTGAAACGGAGACCCTCACCACGGGATCGCCTGCTGCAAGTTGGCCGCTACAGCTGCCGCAGAGTGCCAGATCCTGTTCACTGGCAGTGCCAAGCGTACTGCAGATGGTGAGGACTCCCCCTTCTTCCTGCATGGCATGGGCAGCATTAACAAAAAGGTTGATGAACACCTGCTTGATCTTGTTACTGTCCAGCAACAGCAGCGGCAGTACTTCACGTCGCTCAATCGAAACCGTGACGTGCCTGCTGGCCAATTCATGGCGGACAAGCATAAGAGAATCATCAATCAGGCGCTGTATATCAGTCGGGTGCAGTTCAAGCTGCTCAGAACGCGAAAAGTCAAGCAGGCCTTTGATAACGGTGTCGGCACGCTGAACCGCATCAGCCATATCCAGGACCGTTTCATGCCAGACACGGTTGTCTTCCAACTGCCCGGCAAGAAAATCGGTACCAAGCTGGATCACGGCCAGAGGATTCTTGACTTCGTGGGCCACACCGGCCGCCAGCCTGCCGATCGACTCCATTTTTTCCTGCTGGATCAGCTGCATCTGGGCCTGCTGCAGCTCTTGCAGCGACTGCTGCAGCCGAGCGTTGGCGATTGTCAGCTCTTCCTTGGTTGCGGTCAGGTCGTCGATAATCTGTTCCAGACGATACTCGCGGGCCTCAATCTTGACCGCCATCATGGCAAACGCCTCGGCAAAGCGAGCAACAAAGGGCGGATACCGGTCGGAATCGGTCATGGCAAACAGCTGATCGTGGTTGTCAAAACGCCCCATGGAAAGGTTTTCTGCCACCACCATCAACTGTTCAAGCATCTGTTCAATCTGCTGCTTCTGCACTGGCTACCTCCTGCCTGCCAAGTATACAAGGGAACGGCAACATATCCAGTTTTTTGTTTGACAGACGGGTACACTGCGTTACAGTTCACCAAACAGTGCTTTGAAAAACTATTCCGGAGGGCGTCTACGGCGTTGCTCGGTGCTCGCTCCATCGCCTAACTATCCGTATATCTCAGTCGCTGCGCTCCGTGCGCCTTGAATCCGCCCTTCTTCATAACGTTTTACAAAGCCCTGTAGAACCAAAGACAGAAATCATCAGCTGTTTGCAGAGGAGAACATGTGCTATGCAGTCTAACCTGGTGGATACCCTGCTTGCCCGCCTGATCGCCGTGACTGAAGAACTTTCCCAAGGCCGGTTCGGTCAATACAAGGACCTGTTTGAACTGACCAAGAGCAGCCAGTACCCGCCTTTGATCGCCCGTCTTGCCGAGTCGTTCGGGATGATGGCAGTCAAGATTGAGGGACGCGAATTCCATCTGGAGAAGCTTATTGAAGAGCTGCGCGCAACCGAAATGCAGCTGCTATCCGCACGGGAACAGCTGACCCTTGAGAACAGCACCCTCAAGAAAAACCTGCGCCGTTCCTTTCCCTTTTCCTCCATCCTCGGCACCAGCCCCCAGATCAGGGACCTGATCGGCAAGGCGGAGCGGATAGCCGATTCACACCTTTCAGTCATTATCACCGGTGAGACCGGCACCGGCAAGGAACTGTTCGCCAAGGCGATCCACTTCAACAGTCCCCGCAGCGCCAAACCCTTTGTGGCGGTCAACTGTTCCGCCATACCGGAGACCATCTTTGAAAGCGAGATGTTCGGCATCGAGAAGGGAGTTGCCACCGGTGTAGATGCCAGGATCGGCAAGGTGGAACAGGCACAGGGCGGCACCCTGTTTCTGGATGAAGTCGGTGAAATGCCGCTGCAACTGCAGGTTAAACTGCTGCGAATACTTGAAGAGCGCACCCTTGAGCGGGTCGGCAGCCGCAAAAGCATACCGGTTGATCTGCGGATTATTGCCGCCACTAATCGTGACCTGAAAACCGAGATTGCCGCCGGGACCTTCCGTGAAGATCTCTATTACCGCCTGAACGGGGTCAACCTGCGTATCCCCCCCCTGCGGGAACGCAAAGGTGACATAGAGCTGATCGCTCGGCAGTTTCTGGATAAGTGGGGACGCAGTTGCGGCAGGTCGCCGATGCGGATTACCAAAGATGCGCTGGAACGGCTGCGCAGCTACGACTGGCCCGGCAATGTGCGTGAGCTGGATAATGAGATTGAGCGGGCCGTGGCCCTGGCCTATGGCGATACCATCAACGCGACCGACCTCTCTGATCCGCTGCAGCAGCAGGCTGTTCTGCCGACAGCCGGGGAAACATCACTGTTGAAGAATTCTGAAAAACAGTTGATCGAACAGGCCCTTAAAGAGACGCAGGGTAACAAGACCCGGGCAGCGGAGCGACTGGGGATGAGCCGTGAAGGGCTGCGCAAGAAGCTGAAACGGCTGGGAATGGAATAGAACATGGAAGTTCAAACAGATACAACAAGGGACAAGGCTGATGAAATGCACGCATCATATCGTTATCAAACTATTTCTTATCGGTTTACTGATGCTGTCAGGCTGTGCTGAACAACCGCCGGACCAGCCTTCTCTGGCAGGCACCGTTATCACCGGAGATCAGTTGGTGGTAGCACTAGCCGAGTCCCGGGACAGCTCAATGGCAAAGATTTATGCCCTGGAACGCACCTCCCGCGGCTGGGAGCTGCGCACCGGCCCGCTGCCGGGAATCATCGGGCGCAACGGCTTTGCCCCATTGGGAGAAAAACGTGAAGGAGACGGACGCGCACCTACCGGTCTGTTCCCGCTGGAATCGGCATTTGGCTATGCTGCCGCCATCAACAGCAGGATGCCGTACCAGCAGGCAACCGAAAACGACCTGTGGGTTGATGACGTCAACTCACCCGATTACAACACCTGGGTCAAACGGGGTCAGACCAGCGCAACCTCATTTGAAGTGATGAAACTGGCGGATAACCGTTACCGTCACGGGCTGGTGATCGGTTACAACCGCAATCCGATCATAAAGGGCTACGGCAGCGGGATATTTCTCCATGCCTGGCTGGAAGAGGGGTACACCACCTCCGGTTGTGCGGCATTCGATGAGGCAGAGCTGATCAGGATTCTTGCCTGGCTCGATCCTGCAAAACAGCCGCAGATCCTGATGGGTACGCGACAGGATCTGGCTGCAGTTACCGGATTACCGCCTCTGCCGGTGGGATCGGAGCTGCCGGGCTTGGTTGAACAGCAAATCAGGTCCGACCTGGCCGGTCAGCAGGAACGGATTGTTGAGTATCGCGCCGTCAACGGCTTCTTCGGCATGGCGCTGGCTGTACCGGCGACGGTAAGCACCTTCATGCAGACCAGGAACAGCTGGCGCCAGGGCTGCCCGGTACCGATCAGTGACCTGAGCTATCTGAAGCTTACCCACTGGGGTTTTGACGGCATGCCCAGAGTTGGAGAACTGGTGGTACACAAGAAACTGGCCCTGCCGGTGGTCAAGGCCTTCGCAGACCTGTTTGCCGTCCGCTTTCCGATCGAACGGATGGAGCTGATTGACCAATACGACGGAAGCGATGACCGCTCCATGGCGGCCAACAACAGTTCGGCATTCAACTGCAGGGACATTACCGGCAAGCCGGGACAGTTCTCCAAACACAGCTATGGCGGCGCCGTTGATATCAACCCGCTGCAAAACCCCTATGTTTCACCGAAAAACGAAGTACTTACGGCCATGGGCTGGGACGGCAGCGAAGACAAGGGGATCTTCCTTGGCCGTAACGGTTACGGCGGACCTTCGCCGGCCTTCACCTTCTGTACGACCCGACCGTCCGACTGTCTGGTGCTGCCGCCGCAAGGAGCTGTCTATGTTGATCGCAGCCTGCCGGTTATGGGATACCTGCTGCCAGGTTCAGCGGCAGTCAAGGCCTTTACCGAGCGCGGCTTTGACTGGGGGGGGACCTGGGGGCGACTGCTGGATTACCAGCACTTTGAATACGACACGGCGAAGCTGCTGGAGAAATAGCCGGCCCGTAACACACCAGTACCCGGCAGTGTATCGGCACACTGTCGGCCATATTGGGTTGTTATCGATAAGGAGAGAGTCATGAAAACATCGGACATGGTAGTCTTTCTGCTCACCGTCGCACTGTTTGCATTGCCGTACGACGCTTTGGCACAGACATTTATCTGCAACAGCAACCCGGACTATTTTTCCAAACGTTGTACCATTCACCCCAATGCAATTACCAAGGTAACAAACGGGGTGGTGGAAAAAGGACATCTGGTGGGGTGTCAGTTCAAATCGTGGTCATGCCTGAAACTTGACGGCAGATATCAGTGCAGGGACAACTACGGGACAGCTGTAATTCCGTTCGACTTCCCGATGACCGACTTGAAGATGTTCTGTAATCTGCTTTGCACCAACCCCGCTTGCACCGGCGACTGGCAGTAAGTGCAGGCACAGGGCGATGAAAATCAGGATCAGCACAGTAGTTACGGCATTATCAGGTTGCAGGTTGCCGACGGCATCGGTGTGAGGTTGCCGGTATCGTTTCCATGATCACTCATCCGCTGCTGATCATACTGTTTTTACTGACCATTGAACTGCTGGTACTGGGATTGGCGCGTCACAGCCGGACCAAAGTCTGGTTCAACCTGCTGCCCCCCGTGTTCTGGATCTATTTTTTGCCGATGCTGTCCGCCACCTTCGGGTTGATTGACCCCAAACAGCCGGTCTTCAGCCTGATCACCACCTGGCTTCTGCCTGCCGCCCTGTTGCTGCTTCTGTTGCCGGTCGACCTTAAGGCGATCCTCCGGTTGGGCCCCACGGCCCTGGCCATGTTCTTCAGCGGGTCAGTCGGCATTATTGTCGGTGCTGCGCTGGTGTTCAAGCTCTTTAAGCCGTTGATAGGAGAAGCATATTGGGCCGGTTTCGGCGCCATTGCCGCCTCCTGGACCGGCGGCAGTGCCAATATGATTGCGGTGAAAGAGGCGCTGGCGGTGCCGGATCAGGTTTTTGCGCCGATGTTGATTGTTGATACGGTGGTGCCGTACCTCTGGATGGCGCTGCTGATCGCCGGGGTGGCCGGGCAACCTGCCTTTGACCGCTGGAACCGCTCCGACCGCAGGGTTATTGATGAGCTGGGCAGCCGGATTGCCCAAGCAGGGCAGGCCGTGCAGCACCGCTTCAGCATGGGTGGGGTCCTGGTGCTGCTGCCGCTTGCTGCAGCCGGCAGCAGTCTGTCCCATTGGCTGGGCAGGCAACTGCCGGTGATCAAAGATGTACTATCAGGTCATACCTGGACCATCCTGCTGATCTCGCTGCTGGGGCTGCTGCTCTCCTGCACGCCGGCCCGCAAACTTGAAAGATACGGTGCATCCGACATCGGTACCTGGCTACTCTATTTTGTCTTAACCGGCATCGGCGCCAAGGCATCGGTGAACAGTTTAAACTCAGCCCTCGTGCTGATCGGCGCCGGGCTGTTGATTGTACTGGTACATGCACTGTTTCTGCTGACGGCGGCACGGTTGCTGAAGGCACCGCTGTTTCTGGTGGCGGCTGCCAGCCAGGCCAATGTGGGCGGCGTGGCTTCGGCTCCGGTGGTGGCCGAGGTCTACCAGCCGGGGCTGGCCTCAGTGGGGCTGCTTTTGGCTATTCTGGGCAACATCTTCGGCACCTGGCTGGGGATTATCTGTGCCCAGCTGTGCCGGTTGCTGTGAAGGACTACGACTGCCACCTGGGTTGGCGGTTGCAACAGAAAGTTGGCAGCTCACAAGGATTAACATGCTGAAATCAAGCAAACTTATGTTTGGCATATTATCTGCGTTAAATTGACACATATACAGACATCAAAGGAAGAGCACATGAAAAATCGGCTCGTTAGTATCCTGATTACAGCTCTACTAGCCTGCTGCCAGTCGCCGAAGCGTTTGCCGGCATCATCAAGATTGTCAACAATGCAAAATTTTCATACATGGTCACAGCAGATTTTTATTAATTGGGGTTTTCAACTTCAAACTTTTTAGAGGTTGGGCCCGGGGCTCTCGAGCACTGTAGCAAACATGTATTGGTCTGTCGGGAAAGCAACGGTTTATAAAAGATATCCGGGCAGCATGACGTACACTAACATCAAAACACTGACTGTGGGCGGAACATGGCTGCCGTGGCGAAATTTCGGCCTTGAGATAAAATCTGGCGCTAACCCTGTCGACAGCTCTCAGGACACTTTTACGCTCACCGAAACATACTAAAGAGCTATCACGCGATAGCGTCAAAAGGAAATCAAGGACGCTTTCTCCTTTTTGTTGTGATCAGTGCGAGTAACGGCAGCAAAATGGAGAGTATCCCGCATCTAGATTATACGTTCGACCGGCTCCCTGGAAAAAGGTTTACAGGGAATGAAGTCACCATGTCCGCAAAGCTGACCATACCGGTTGCAAGTGGTTGCGTTGAGTGGAAGCCCCTATGACCTGCTGACACCCCGGCCAGGCGCAGTCGGTCACCTGGCTGACCGGTTGCGCCCAGTCAGGTAAATTCACTCTGGCTGCAAGCTGTCTTGCCGCCTGCCGCAGCGATCATCGAACTATCGGTTATCAATGGCAACTGAATCTGAAAGAAGGGGCGCAACCGCCACTAAAGTCGGCG
>CAZOTC010000141.1:0-7220 GCA_964582605.1 uncultured Geobacter sp.
GGATCTTCATGCACCTCCATGAAGATACCGTCTATACCGGTGGCAACTGCAGCCCGTGAAAGGGTCTCTACAAACTCACGCTGACCGCCGGATGACTCACCCTGCCCGCCCGGCAGCTGCACGCTGTGAGTGGCATCAAATACCACCGGGTAGCCGAACGAACGCATGACCGGAAAAGAGCGCATATCCACCACCAGATTGTTGTAGCCAAAAGAAGCGCCCCGTTCGGTCAGGATGATATTCTCATTGCCCGAGGCCGCCACCTTGCCCACCACATTACGCATATCCCAGGGGGCCAGAAACTGCCCCTTTTTGACGTTAACCACCTTGCCGGTTTTGGCTGCAGCAACCACCAGATCGGTCTGACGGCAGAGAAAGGCAGGAATCTGCAACACATCCAACACCTGGGCTGCCGGAGCAACCTGCTCAATCGAATGGATGTCGGACAGCACCGGAATCCCCAGGCTCTCCTTTACCTTGGCCAGAATCCGCAACCCCTCTTCCATGCCCGGTCCGCGAAAAGCGTTGATGGAGGTTCGGTTGGCCTTGTCGTAGGAGGACTTGAAGATCAGCGGCATCCCCAGTCCGTTACAGATGGTCATCAGCCGCTCGGCATGGTACAGCGTTGCCTCTTCGCTTTCAATCACACAGGGGCCGGCGATCAGCACCAGCGGCCGACCGCCACCAATTTTGACCGCTCCAACAGCAAGTTCTCTGGTCATGGTATCCTCTTTCGATAAAAAGGCCTCGCAGAAACAGAGCGAGGCAGGCACTTCTTACCACGTTCGCGGCTCCTTTGACAAGCGGACAAAATTCGGTCATAGTCTGCCCCATGGAACGTGCCATCACCCCTGAAAAACGCGACGACGACCTGCAGTTTGACGCTACCCTGCGTCCCCGCACCCTTAAGGACTACATTGGCCAGGAAAAGATCAGGGAAAACCTGAAGCTGTTCATTGACGCTGCCAAAGGTCGTGAAGAGGCCCTAGACCATGTGTTGCTGTACGGTCCGCCAGGTCTGGGCAAGACCACCCTGGCCAACATCATTGCCTGCGAGATGGGGGTCAACATCAAATCAACCTCCGGGCCGGTAATCGAACGCCCCGGCGATCTGGCCGCCATCCTGACCAATCTGGAACCCCACGATGTCCTGTTTATCGACGAAATCCACCGTCTTTCCCATGTAGTGGAGGAGATCCTCTATCCGGCCATGGAAGACTTTCAACTGGATATCATCATCGGTCAGGGGCCATCCGCCCGCAGCATCAAGCTGGACCTGCCCCGCTTCACCCTAGTTGGCGCAACAACACGGGCCGGACTGCTGTCATCCCCCTTGCGGGACCGTTTCGGTGTGATCTCACGGCTTGAGTTCTACACCCACGATGAACTGGCCTTTATTGTCACCCGCTCTGCCCGTATTCTGGGGATGGCGATAGACAAGGAAGGGGCACTGGAGCTGGCCCGCCGCAGCCGCGGTACCCCGCGGATTGCCAACCGGTTGCTGCGCCGGGTGCGTGACTACGCCCAGGTGCGGGCTGACGGCGCCATCACTCTTAGCGTTGTACAGGAGACCCTGCGTCTGCTCGAGATTGATGAAATGGGTTTTGATCAGATGGACCGGATGATTCTGCTTACTATTATTGACAAATTCGGTGGCGGCCCGGTGGGTCTGGACACCATCGGCGCAGCGATTGGCGAAGAGAGCGACACCATTGAGGATGTCTACGAGCCGTTCCTGATCCAGAACGGTTTCCTGAACCGCACCCCCCGCGGCAGGGTTGCCACACCGGCTGCCTATCGTCACTTCGGCAGAATCACGCCGGAACTGCCCCAGGGGTCGTTGTTCTGATGCAGCAACAGGCCCTTGACCTGCCGGTCAGACCACGCTACGGCTTTGAAACCTTCATCACCTGCAGCGGCAACAGCACCGCACTGGAGTTCAGCCACAGGATTACCGATCCCTCAGAGCCGGAAAAGCTGCTCTACCTCTACGGTCCGTCCGGTTCAGGCAAGACCCATCTGCTGCACGCCATTGGACGCAAGCTGGCAGAAGATCGGTATCAGATTATCTCCTGTAAAAATCTGACCATACCAGTTACTGATTCCGGCAACCTGTTACTGGTGGATGATCTGGACCAGCTGCCTGACATCCCCGATTTGAGAAACGGACTATGGGAGGCGTTCAACCAGCATTACATTGCCGGCCATACCCTTGCACTGGCGGGACGTTTTCCTCCCCGTGAACTTCCCACACTGGATGATCACCTGATTTCCCGTCTGCTGTGGGGGCTCGTGGCCAGAATGGACGTTTCCGATGACCATTCTCGCCGGATGCTGCTTGCCAAACTGGCCCAAGACCGACAGATCATACTGCCTGATGACGTTGCACACTGGCTGCTGACCATACTGCCCCGGGATGTCGGTGCGCTGGTGACCGCCTGTGATGCCCTCTACCGTGCGGCACTCCGGCGCAAATGCAGGATAACGCTGCGTCTTGCACGGGAGATGGTGCACGACGGTACGATTCTGGTATGAAAAACCGCTTGCATGAACAGGTGCCGTTTTCTATCGTACGTTTCACTCCACCGCAACCGGACTGCCCATGAAATCACCTGAAGAACTCGAGCTTGCCAAAAAACGCCGTGAACTGTCCGATCTGCTTGAAGAACAGTCTCTGATTGAGTGTGAGCTGGCTGCAATAAAGGCAGAGATTCGTGTCTTTGAACGCTCCTACGAACAGATGCTGGGAGGGCGGATAGCCGAACTGGAAGAACTTGAATGGCAGATCAGCGGGCTGCTGGGAACAGCCGAATCAGACGAAGAACATCACAAGTATTTCCATACCGCCGAACAGGAAGTCTCTGCCTCTCGCTTCAGCAGGACAACCTTGCTGGATGACGACCCTGACACCACCTCCATTATTGAAGAAAAGAGCCTGAAAGCACTCTACCGTGAGGTGGCAAAGTTGATCCACCCCGACCTTTCCAGTGATGACCATGAGCGGTTCAGGCGGCAGGAGTTGATGGCGATTGCCAACCTTGCCTATCAGGAGGGAGACCGGATCCGCCTGCAGAACATCCTGAAGGAATGGCGGCTGGGGCCGGAGACTGCAAAAGGCGTGGATATCGGCACCGAACTGATCCGCCTGATCCGCCAAATCGCCCAGACCCGTCAGAACATCAGGGAGCTTAACAAACGGATCGATGAATTGCGCCATTCCGATATCTATCGTTTTCGACAGAGAGTTGATGATGCCCTGCTGGACGGTATCGACCTGCTGGCCGAGATGGCTGCAACGGTAGACCTTGATCTTGCCAAGGCACGAAAACGGCTGGCCCTGCTGCGGGGTGAGCCCGAGCCTGCAGAAGAACGCACTTCTCCGGCAATAGAAAACCGGATCATTCGTTTCCCGTCAGACAGGTCATGCGGGACTCTCTATGTCAGGGCCGCCAAATCGGTTGACTACCGTGACTGGCAGAAACTGGGTGGGGCAAGGGGGATCAAGGAAATACCGCTGGACAAAGGTCTACGGCTTGATCTGAGGGGGGATGGCGAAGGTGAGATTACCTTTCTTGAACTGCTGCAACCGGACGATCTGCAGTCCCTGTTTCTTTATGATGTGGGGGATGAAGCTCTTGCAAGGATCTGTCACCTGACCGGCCTGCAGGAACTGTATCTCTCAAACACCACCGTTTCTGACGAAGGCCTGAAATATCTGGACTGCCTGACCGGTCTGAAGCGGCTCTATCTCTATCACACCGAGATAACCGATAACGGCCTGGCCAACCTCTATCCGCTCACCTGGCTGCGCTGGCTGACCTTCAGCGGAACCAGAGTAACAGAAAAAGGACTGGGAGAACTGCGGGCCGCACTGCCGGACTGCAAGGTGATCACCTTTAAATGGCGGTATGAATGAAAGAGGGGTCAAGGGTCAAGGGAAAAGCTCCTGACGCCTTCTGGCCAGATAGTTTTTGATATCCGCGCCACTGTCAAAGGCAAGTACCTTACGGGCCATGGCCTGACACAGACGCAATGAATGACTCCGTATGGCCTGTTTCACCAGCGGAATACCGGGAGCCGACAGACTGAATTCCCGGATTCCCATTCCTACCAGCAGCAACGCATTTAACGGATCAGCCGCCATTTCACCGCAGAGCGATACTTTCTTTCCCAACTTGGCTCCCACATCTGCCACCCGCTTGATGGCATGCAGCACCGCTGGGTGGTATGGCTCATAGTAGGCCTTGACCTTGGGGTTATTACGATCAGCCGCAAGCATGTACTGAATCAGGTCATTGGTGCCGATGCTGAGGTAGTCAACCTCTCGGGCAAGCAGATCAACAATCTGCACAGCTGCAGGTACCTCAACCATAACACCGAAGGGCAGGTTATCCGGTACGTCAGCCCCCTGTTGCCGCAGCTCGGCAATCACCGACTGCAGAATCTTCCGGATCATGCGCACTTCATCAAGACAGCTGATCAACGGAAACATAATAGTGGGCTGACCTGCCGGTGCTGCCAACAGGATACCGGCCAGCTGCTCCCTGAAAATCTCCTGTTCATCCAGTGAGACCCTGATGGAACGCCAGCCCAGAAAAGGATTGTCTTCATGGGGATAGCTGAAGTAAGGCAATCCCTTATCACCACCGATATCCAGAGTGCGGATAGTCACCGGCTGTCCCGGAAACCCCTCCAGAATCTTGCGGTACAGGGCTGCCTGTTCCATGCGATTGGGGAACGATGTTCTGGCCATATACGGAAACTCGGTACGGTAGAGTCCTACCCCTTCGGCTCCGTTGGCTGTTGCCGTCCTGATATCGGATAACAGCCCGATATTGGCCCGCAGCAGGATTCGGGTGCCGTCACTGGTCACTGCCGGCAGATCCCGTAACGGCTCAAGCTCCTTCATACGCCCGGCGTACTCTTTTTCCAGACGAAGATATTCATCACGGACATGTTTTTCAGGATTCAGGAAGACATTGCCCGAGGTTCCGTCAACAATCACCTGATCCTTGACATCAGCTGCCTGCAACAGCCCCCTGACCCCCAGCACCGCAGGAATGCCAAGTGATTTTGCCATAATGGCAGCGTGGGAATAGATATTACCCTTTTCGGTAACAATCCCCAGAAGCTTGTCATGATCCAGCATGGCCATGTCAGACGGGAAGATATCTTCTGCAACAATCACCCGCTTTTCCTTCAACTTGACGCCGTCCTGTTCATTCCCCTCCAAAACATCAATGATCCGGCGGCCGATATCTTCCATATCTGCTGAACGCTCACGCAGATAGGGGTCTTCCATGGCTGAAAACACCTCAATATAGCCCTGCACCACCTCATGTACCGCCCGTGTGGCACCGACCCCCTGCTCCACCAGATCGTGGACCTTGTTGGCAAAGCTGCGGTCCTCAAGAATCATCAGATGCGTATGAAAAATAGCAGCATCATCCTCCGACAGCAGCTCGCTGACCCGCTTTTCCATATAGATGGTCTGGATCGTGACTTTTTCAAGGGCTATCCGGAACTTATGCAGTTCATCCTCAACCGTGCCCACCTTGGCCACCTTGATCACCTTGTCACTGAAACGGTCAAGGATATAGACCTTGCCGTGACTGAATCCAGGCGAAACCGCAGTGCCGATCAGGGAAACCGGCTCAGCTTTTTTCTCAGCTGGATGGTGCGCCGGTTCTCCAGGACGATTGGTTTTGAGGCGTGCAAGTTCCTGTTCAAAGTACGCCCGCTCCTGCTCTTTATTCTGAATCGAATCAAGCAGCTTTGCATTCAGAACAATACTGCTGATCTGGAAGGTTATGGTCCGCAGGATACTGATCTCGTCTTCAGTAAAGATACGGGCTGCAACGGTCTGGACAACGATTACACCGATCGGGGTCTTGCGTTCAAACAACGGCAAGCCAAGAAAGGAAAGGTAACGTTCTTCCTTGGATGCCTTGAAGTACTTGTAACGGGGATGGGCAGGGGCATTGTCGGTCATAACCATTCCCCTGGTCTGGACCACCAGACCGCTGAGACCCTCCGAGGTCTTCATGGTTATTTTTCCAACTGCCGTTTTGGAAAGGCCCTTGGTGGCTTTCAGTACCAGTGTCTCACCATTATCTTCCAGCAGATAGATCGAACAGACCTCACTTCCCATTCGTTTGGCGACAATGGTCACAATATTATCAAGGGTTTCCTGCAGATCATGGGAATGCAGAATGATGCTGCTGATATCCTCAAGGGTTCTGAGTCCCAGGGAGTGTTGTGCTTGCTCACGCTGCATGAAAGGCCTCTTAGACGCAGATAGTGTTTACAGTATAAGATAAAGTTTTACCTTTGCAACAGACTTCTGCAGATTTTTTACTGAAATCAGTTCACAAATTAGTATATACAGGTGTTCCTCTCAGGAAGGAGACCGTCATGAGCACAGAAAAACTGCATGAAGAACTGGCCAGGGCACTTGACCTGCTGGATTCCGGAGAACCTGCTACTGCGTTAGCGGTTATCGAGCGCTATCTGGCACATTCACCGGATGACCCGGCGGCTCACTTTTACCGTGGCGACATCCTTGCCGAACTGGGGCGTCTTGATGAGGCGATCAGCGCCTATCAGACCGGTCTGCCCCATGCACCTGATGATCCTGATGCATTAACCACCTATGGTGATCTGCTGTTTGAAGCAGGCCGTCATCAGCAGGCCCTTGACCAGTACCGCTCAGTTCTGCAGATTGACCCGCAAGATGCCGACACCCTGGTCAGTATCGGACTGGTCCATAACGCCCTTGACCAGACCGACCAGGCCATGTCCTCCTTCCAGCAGGCCCTTGAGTATGAGCCGGACAATGTCTTTGCACTGAATGCGCTGGGAGACCTGCTGTACGGCAAGGGCGACCACGAAGCAGCCATTGCAACCTATCGCAAAGGAGTCGAGCTCGATCCTCGCGATCCGGTTGCCTACCACAATCTGGGCGAACTGTACTACGACCTTGAAGAATATGAGCTGGCGGAGGAAAACTGCAAAACTGCAGTTACTCTGGCTCCTGACTTCAGCATGGCCTATCTGACCCTGGGCGGCATCTGCATGGATCAGGAGCGGATGGCCGATGCACTCAAATATTATCGCAAGTATCTGCAGTATGAAACATCGCCCCAGGCTGCCGATATGGTAGCGGAAGTCAAGGCGGTGGTAGAGGGGTTACAGGAGGAGTTGAAAGGTTGAAGGTATAA
>CAZOTC010000142.1:0-7156 GCA_964582605.1 uncultured Geobacter sp.
TCTGCTGTACAGCATGTCGGCTAAATTGATCAACAGACTAACGGTGTAGTAGCTCTGGTCGTAGGTCTTTCGGACGTGGGTTCGACTCCCACCGCCTCCACCAATAAGCCTCTAACCTGTTAAGGGTAGAGGCTTTATTTGTATATTCTTACTATCATCATCAACAACACAGGAAACAGATGAAACAAGTTGCCATTTTTGCCAAGGTACACGACCCACGTTGTCAGGGAGTAGCCAGCGAACTGGTTACGTGGCTGGAACAGCGCAATTGTATCCCGCTGGTTGATGCCCACCTGGCCCGACATGTCGGGTATGCCAAAGGCTTCAGCGATGAACAGATCCGTGACCAGGCGGAGCTGGTGGTGGTCCTTGGCGGAGACGGCACCCTGATCTCAGTTGCGCGTCTGTTCAGTGGCCGTCAGATCCCTATTGTCGGGGTAAACCTGGGCAGCCTGGGCTTTTTGACAGAAATCACCGTTGAAGGATTATATCCGGTCCTTGAGCAGTGTTTGGCAGGAAACCATAAAATCACTGAGCGGATGATGCTTGACGTGACAGTAATCCGCGATGAAACGGTAATTGCACGCTGCGAGGTTCTGAATGACGCTGTGATCAACAAAGGAGCCATTGCCCGGATCATTGAGCTTGAAGCCAGGGTAAACGATACATTTCTAACCACCTATAAGGCCGACGGCCTGATTATTTCCACCCCCACCGGCTCAACCGGCTATTCGCTTTCTGCCGGAGGCCCGATTGTCCAACCGTTGATGCACTGCACAGTTATTACCCCGATCTGCCCCCATACCCTGACCAACCGTCCGATCGTTATTTCTGATGAATCGGTGATCAGGATTGTTGTCAAATCATCCTTTGACGAAATGGTCTACCTGACTCTGGACGGTCAAGTGGGGGTTGAACTGCAGGAAGGTGACTCTATCGAGATCAGCCGCGCCAATACCACCACGGTTCTGGTGACCTCACCGGAGAAAGACTACTTTGCAATCCTGCGCACCAAGCTGAAGTGGAACGAACGCTGATTATCCCATGCTGACCGAACTTTCCATCCGCAACGTTGCCATTATTGATCAGCTACAGCTCTCTTTCGGACCCGGTCTCAACATCCTGAGTGGTGAGACCGGTGCCGGCAAATCGATCATCATCGACTCCCTGACCCTGATCTGCGGCGGACGTGCGTCGGCTGACCTGATCCGCTCCGGCGAGGATGAGGCCACGGTAGAGGCATTGTTTGATCTGAGCCGATCTCCTGCTATCAGAAAACAGCTTCAGGAGTCCGGCATCGATGCCGGTGATGAACTGCTGGTAAAGCGCTGTCTGAACCGTTCCGGCAAGAACCGGGTCTACCTCAATGGTTCGCTTGCAACCCAGACGCAACTGGCTGAACTTGGACGACAGCTGGTGACGATTCACGGCCAGCATGAGTCTCAAGGGCTGCTGCGCCCCGAGTACCATCTGGTCTTGCTGGATGCCTTCGCAGGCACAACCGGGCTGCGCCGGCAGATGGCATCAGCGTTCGAACAGTGGCGGCTTACGGCTGCCCAGCTGGCACATTTTGACCAACAGGAGCGGGACAGTGCCAGAAAGATCGATCTACTGACGTATCAGATTGATGAAATTGCGGCAGCAGATCTGAAGCATGGAGAAGAAGAAGAGCTGGAGGAGCAACAACGCCTGCTGGCCAACGCCGGATATTTGGCCTGTACAACCGCTTCAGCCTATGAAGTCCTCTACAGCAGCGATCAGGCCCTGCTGGGAGAATTGAAACGGATTGGGCAGGCAGTCCGCGATCTTGTCAGGCTGGATGCCTCACTTGCGCCGCTGCATAACCTGTTGGAAGAAGGCTATCTGCAGCTTGAAGATGCAGCCCTGCAGCTGCGCGACTACACCGCGCGGATTGAATCGGATCCTGAGCGGTTGAAACAGATTGAAGACCGGCTTGATCTGTTGCACCGCCTGAAACGCAAATATGCTCCCTCTGTCGAAGAGCTGATTGAAATGGGGCACTCACTTACGGCAGAGCTTGAAGAGCTGCAGAGACACTGTTGTTCTCGTGATGAACTTGAGCAGGAGCTGCTTAGGCAGCGCTCCGTTCTTGATCAGCTGGGACAGGAACTGGGCAGCAAACGCCGCACAGCAGCAACGGCACTGGAACAGCAACTGGCAGAAGAGACCCGCCAGCTTGCCATGCCCCATGCCGTGATCCAGGTTGCCTTTGAATCATTTTCCGAACCACGGGCAACCGGGTGCGAAAAGGCTGAATTCCTGTTTTCTCCCAACCCGGGTGAACCACCCCGTCCGCTGGGCAAAGTAGCCTCAGGCGGTGAGCTTTCACGATTAATGCTGGCCTTCAAACAGGTCTTGCCGGAAGGTGAGGCTCCAACACTGGTGTTTGATGAGGTGGATACCGGGGTGAGTGGCGCCGTTGCCGGCATGGTAGGTCGCAAGCTGCGGCATGCTGCAGAAGGACAACAGGTATTCTGCGTCACCCACCTGCCACAGGTAGCTGCCTGGGCTATGCAGCACCACCGGGTAGAAAAGCGAATAGAGGCAGGGAGAACCCGGACATCAGTTACACAGCTTGATGCGGCCGGCCGGGTTGAAGAGCTTGCCCGCATGCTGGCCGGAGAGCAGATTACCGATGGCGCCAGAAAACATGCCCTTGAGATGATCAGCCAGGCAAACCTGACACCGGCTTAACTCCCACTCCCGCCCGAAGGCGGCTGTTCAGCACATACCACCTGATTTCGTCCGGCATTCTTGGCTTGGTACAGAGCAGCATCTGCCCGGGCGATCAAGGCCTCTGTCGAATCATTAGGCCTGAGCAGATCAAGACCGATGCTGGTGGTAAAACGGATCTGATGTTCATTGACGGAAACCGGGCTGGAGGCTGTGATTTCGAGGATTTTTTCCGCAGTCTTCAGAGCGGCGGTCAGAGAGGTATCGGCAAGCAACAGCAGAAACTCCTCTCCGCCGTAGCGACAGACAATATCATGCTTCCGTGTATGCCTGCGCAGTGTCACACCAAATGCTGCCAAGACCTTGTCTCCCGCCTGATGACCGTAGCTGTCGTTAATCCTTTTAAACCGGTCAATATCCATCAACAGACAGGCCATTGGCTGCCCGGACCTCCGGTGTCGTGACAGCTCCTCCTCAACACGTTCCAGACCGGCCTGACGGTTCAGCAGACCGGTCAGGGAATCAACAGTTGCCATGTTAACCAGTTTTTCCTGAGCTTCTCCCAGAGTCTTCATAAAACGACGATTAATATATGCCAGAACCCCAAACAAAAGGCCCAACACCAACAGGGCCGATGCTGCAGTAAGCAAGCGGTTAACCCGCATTTTCTCCATAACCTCATGCATCGGAATTGAGATGCTGATGCCTCCCCGGATATCACCCAGTTTGTAGCCCTGATTACTGTGGCACCGATTGCACGGGGTCTCATAGACCAGTGGAGCCATATAGCGATAAACCGGTCCGCCCTGACGCTGTTCAATCGTGTACGCCTCGTGGGCTCCGTCTTCAAACTTGAGCAACGAGGCCCGCTCAAACTCATCCGGAGAGTTGGTCTGCACGTTGACCGGCTTCAGACTGGAAACATGGAAGGAATAGCCTTCGGCCTCGCTTGAAAGCTGTGACATTTCCCGGGTCACCAGACCGGGGTTACGCAGGGTGTACTGCTTGTTAGTATCCTTGTCAAAAATATTAACCTTCAGCCCCGGAAGGCTGGTGAGAAACGGATTGGGATTGACGCCGGGCCTGACTTCAACGTAGACACCACCGTAGCCGGTTACCCAGCGCCGGATCAGGATCACCTGTTTAAAGAGCGATTTGGCCTGCTGGTGAATCATACTCACGGTCAGCTCTTCTGCCCGCATATTGAATGCAATAAAGATGGAGCAGATCACCAGAGTTATGACTATCACGGCGCCGGTCAGAAATTTTCGGGCAAATTTAAGCTGTTTATGTTCCACGCATCACCAGTTACAGCAGGTTTCAAACAGCATACACGATCGTATTGATAGGATTTATATAGGCGATAACAGATTGCTTGTCAAATCCGGCCCTCATAAATATTGAGCTTGACACCGGATATACTCGTATGTTTTGATTCGCCCCATGCACTCCTTCTATCGTTACGCATCTTTTTTCGGGTTTTTCTGGTACGGCTTTTATTTTACGCCGTCTGCCCGGGCAAGGGTGTACGCGGTTTAAGGATCAAAACCGATTACACAACCAAAAGCCGGGGCAGACGGAACGAGTCGCCCGGCTTTTTTCGTTTGATAGGTAACGACAGATGGCTGGGGGCTCCTCCCGGCCATTTGCTTTTGGGAAAAAGGAGCGAGAGATGATTATCGTCATGAAAGCAGGTGCAGGTAAGAAAGACAGGGATGAAGTGGTAAAAAGGATCAAGGAACTGGGCTACAAGCCCCATGTGATTCACGGTACCACCCGTGATGTGATTGGTGCCATCGGTGATGAGCGGGGCAAACTGGTCTTACAGTCACTTGAAAACATGCATGGCGTTGAAAACGTGGTACCGATCCTGCAACCGTACAAGCTGGCCTCCAGCGAAGTGAAGCATGAGCCCAGCCAGGTCAAGGTTGGTGAGTCCGTCGTTATCGGCGGCCCCCGGGTGGTTGTCATGGCAGGTCCCTGCTCGGTTGAGGGTGAAGAGCAGATCATTGAAAGCGCCAAGCTGGTTAAAGCGGCCGGAGCAACCATGCTGCGGGGCGGCGCCTTCAAACCCCGCACCTCGCCCTATTCATTCCAGGGGCTGGAAGAGGAAGGACTCAAGCTGCTTGCCAAGGCACGGGAGCTGACCGGTCTCCCGTTCGTCACCGAAGTGATCAATCCGGAGACCGTTGATCTGGTGGCTGAGTATGCCGATATGCTGCAAATCGGTGCCCGCAACTCTCAGAACTTTGCCCTGTTGAAAAAGGTGGGGCAGTGCGGTAAACCGATCCTGCTCAAGCGCGGCATGGCCATGACGATACAGGAATTTCTGATGAGTGCGGAATACATCATGAGTGAAGGCAACCAGGGGGTGGTCCTCTGCGAGCGGGGAATCCGTACCTTTGAGACCGCCACCCGCAACACCCTGGACCTGTCCGCCATTCCGGTACTCAAGCTAAAGACCCACCTGCCGGTGGTGATTGACCCATCCCACGGTACCGGCAACTACCATTATGTTGCCCCCATGTGCTATGCCGCAGTGGCCGGCGGTGCGGATGGACTAATCGTAGAGGTACACCCTGACCCGGAACGCGCCTCAAGTGATGGGCCTCAATCACTCAAGCCCAAAAAATTTGCGGCAATGATGGAAAAGTTACGACTATTTGCAGAGGCAGACGGCAGGACGCTGTAGACTCATATCAGAGCGCCCGTCCGCATGGGACGGGCGCTCAGGGGACAAAACCGAAGTCATTGCTTCTGTCATTCAGCTTGATATGAGGATAGAGACCTCACACCTATTACTCATTTCCTCCCTTTCATATTTTTTTGATATTTACCCCCGAAATACCCCCGCATGCCGCATTCAATCCCCTTGGATTGCAGAACAACTTCAGCCCCTTGCGCCGTAAATGTAACCGCAAACTTCGCCGGTTCATCTCCATCATCAACCTTTGACTGGAACTGAGCCTCAACAGCAGTAGCGCTACTGATCAGTTGAGTACCGGTTGCCGTAAAATCACAGGTATGTGCTGATGGTGCTTTCTCTACAGTAGTGATGAGAGCTTTCCAGGTGACCGGGGAGTCTGACGCCTGGGTTATCACCATGGTGCCTGAGTAGCCGCCTTCACGGTAGGAATAGGTACCGACCGGATTAATCTTGCCGGATACTAAAGCGTTGGCTGGTTTTCCCGATTCCAGCTCAGCAATGCGCTGGTTGTAAGACAGAAGCAGTTTGGCTGAATCACTTATGCTGTCACGGGATTTGAGCCATTCTTTCTGCTGCTGTTTCAGTGTGGCCTTGTCTGTTGCTTTTCCCATAGCCTGTTTGTAGGCAGTCGCAAGCTGCTCATCCGCCCTGGATATCTCCAGGTTACTGCAAATCATTTTTTCGGTTCTGGTGGTCGCTTTGGCGCAGTCAAAGCTGGCAGCAAGGGATTGATCTGCACAGAGGATGGTGATGAGGGCAATTGGCAGGATTCTTTGCATGGATGTGCTCCTTGTCTGATGGTTTCAAGTATGGCCTCTGCAATGGCTGTTTTGAACATATGGCTGGCGGCCTTTTGTTCATCGCTCTGGTTAACAATGACAGCTGCCTCAACAAGTATGGCCGGGGTTTCTTTTGTTTTCAACACCCGCAACTCATCAAACTGGTAGATTCCCAGTTCGCGTGAAAGCAGTATTTTGTTCTCTCCAGGTATCGGCTCCGCATGATGGAGCGTAGGGGAAAGTCCCTTGGCCTTGAATGCTTTGGACAGTCTGGTTGCGTACTCAAGTGACTGGATATAGGCAGGATTGCGGGTAGAGATAAAAATTGAAAAACCTGCTGCTTTGTTTGAACAGACACCGCCATGCCTTGATCTGGTGACAAACTGCGGTTGCACCGAGTCATGGTGCAGGGAGATCAGCAGATCTGATCCCTGCGCCAGCCCTGCCCGTTCGTGAAGGGACGGCTCTGAACCGTTGTCAGTGGTAAGCTTCACGCTGATACCGGCCTTCTTCAGGAATGATTTGACTGTTCCGGCAAGCTCCTGATTGTAGAAATATTCATGTTTACCGCTACAACCTGTGGCGCCGGGAGAACGTCGCGAATGTCCCGGATCAAGGATTATCTGGCTGGCAGATGACACGTTTGTCAGGCCGAGAAAGAGAACAAGAAGCTGTACAGCTATGAGATGCAACGTTATATTCCTCCCGACGGATCTTTCCAAACAGCTAAAAATGCAGGGCTGGATCCCCTGTTTTCTGATGTCGGCTTTTCACCTCAATAAGTGCTCTCCACTGGCAAGGTGCGATCATCTGCCTCTCGTTGCAGACCGCAAGACCCCAAAATTCAATTCAATGCACAACAAAGCCTGTCATGACATCGATACATGGCAGGCTTTAAACAGTTTCGTAAATCAACTGCTAGCCATGCGCATCAGGGTCATCCGGGAATTGGGCTCCCAACTGACGGATGGCGTCT
>CAZOTC010000143.1:0-7112 GCA_964582605.1 uncultured Geobacter sp.
CCTTCGGTCTCTCCATCAAGAACAGCCCGATCAACGCCGGCAAGTGGCACCGTCAGGGTTGTGACCTCGATCCCCTGTGCAGCGGCGTCCCGTTCATACATCCCTACATGGGCGACTTCCGGATCAGTATAGGTACACCAGGGAATAATCAGGTCTGAAACTTTTTGACGTCCTTTAAACAGAGCATTTGCCAGCAGGATACGGGCTTGGGCATCGGCGGTGTGGGTGAATTTGTAGGCTGAGCAGATGTCACCGGCAGCATAGATGCAGGGATTGTCGGTCTGCAGGTGGTCATTGACCAGGACACCGTTACGGTCGAACCTGACACCGGCAGTCTCAAGCCCCAGACCTTCAATATTGGGTGCCCGCCCCACACCCACCAGAATCCGGTCAATAGCAACTTCAATCTGCTGACCATCACGCTCCAGATGTACCATTCTGTTGGTGTCTTGCTTTTCAACCTTTAGAATTTTGACTCCCAGCTGCAGATCAATCCCCTCGTTGAGCAGCCGGTTCTGCAGAATCTCGGCAGCATCGCGGTCTTCCCGACCCAGAATATGCGGACCAAGTTCAATCAGGGTGACCCTGCTGCCAAAGCGGGAAAAGGCCTGGGCCAACTCACAGCCGATCGGCCCGGCACCGATCACCGCCAGCCGTGGCGGCAGTTCGGTCAGGGAGAAGATCGTCTCATTGCTCAGATAGCCTGCCTCTGCCAGGCCGGGTATCAGCGGTGCAGCAGCCCGTGCACCACTGCAGATAGCGGCTTTCTTGAACTTCAACCGGGCTCCGGCCACCTCCACGCAATCCGGCCCGCTGAAACTGCCTTCACCAATAAAAACATCCACGCCAAGCTCATCACGGAATCGACGGGCAGAATCATGATGGCTGATCTCAGCACGTAGTTTTCTCATCCGCTCCATGGCAATGCCGAAATCAAAACCGGTCTTTTCGCCATCCAGTATGCCAAATGCTGCAGCATTGCGGGCATGGTATGCTGCGCGGGAGGCGCTGATAACTCCTTTTGATGGCACACAGCCAACATTCAGGCAGTCACCCCCCATCAGGTGCCGCTCGATCAGGGCTACCTTTGCCCCCAGTCCGGCAGCACCGGCAGCGCAGATCAGCCCGGCAGTACCGGCGCCGATCACCACCAGATTATAGGTATCTGCCGGTTCCGGGTTAACCCAGTCAGCAGGATGGACGTTTTCCGCCAGGTGCCGGTTTTCGGCGGTATCAGGCAGGATCAGGGCCATCAGGGGGCCTTGACAAACTGCATGGATGCCGAGTTGATGCAGTAGCGCAGGCCGGTCGGTTTGGGACCGTCATTAAAGACATGGCCCAGATGGGCGTCGCAGCGGCTGCAGACCACCTCAACACGGCGCATGAACAGAGAACTGTCATCATGTTCGGTCACATTCTCTGCTGCAACCGGCTGCCGGAAGCTGGGCCAGCCGGTGCCGGAATCAAACTTGTGCTCCGAGCTGAACAGATCGTTGCCGCAGCCGATGCATTGGTAGATTCCCTTTTCGTGGTTGTTCCAGGTCGCACCGGTAAAGGGGGCTTCAGTGCCTTTTTCCCGGACAACATGGTATTGCTGGGGGGTCAGCTGTTTTTTCCACTCTTGTTCTGTCTTTACAACCTTTTCGCTCATAGTGTACCCCTTTGTGGCAACTGAATAGAGTCTGACGGATACCGGCTTGCCTGTTTCAACCCCCGGTTTTGCAATGGTTCTGGCGCTTGAGCTGTTATTGCAGCCTGCCAATGCTATAACGAACAATGCAGCAATACCTGCTAGATAACGGTTCATAGTGCCCCCTCGCTTCAGGACTACTGTCCTGCCTTACTGCCCCACAACTCCTTCAGACGATTGTCACGTCCGCAGCTTGAGCGGTAATAACGATAACGGATCGGATTCTTTTTGTAATACTGACGATGGTATTCTTCTGCCGGGTAAAAGATGCCGGCCGGCACAATTTCGGTCACCACCGGTTCCTTGAAGGTTTTTGTTTTACTGAGGCCTTCCTTTGAGATCATAGCCAGCTTTCTCTGGGTTTCAGTGTGATAAAAAATTGCGGCCCGGTACTGGCTGCCGATATCACAGAACTGTCTGTCAGATACTGTTGGATCGATATTTTTCCAGAAAACCTCCAGCAGTTTTTCATAGCTGATCTTTGCAGGGTCATAGCTGATCTGTACTGCTTCGGTATGGCCGGTGCCTCCGGCTGAAACTTCCTTGTACGTTGGATTCTGTCTGGTGCCGCCGGTGTAGCCGGGCATGACGGACAGTACACCGGGCAAGGAATCAAACGGCTGCTCCATACACCAGAAACAACCGCCGGCAAAGGTTGCCTTTTCCGGTTGAGCAGCTGCTGAAGGAAGTGCGCAGGCGATGCATACAAGGAGCAGACCGGCAAGCATGGTATTCCTAAGCATGAGACCTCCTGTATTTTGATTAAACAGGTAGACATTATAGCACAGAATATCAGCGGGTAGTCGAGATCGCTTGACAATACATGTATCGTAAATTACTTTTCATTTAATCGTAAATTACAATTTGATAAAATTATAATTTACGATCACATTTCCCAAGGAGGCGCTATGAATATCCGTATTAGATTGACAGCAGGTATTGTATCGTTGTTTGCAGTAATGTTGCTGGCCGGTTGCGAGACAGGACCGCAGGTTAAGAGTGATGCTCCGGTTCTGCAGACGGTGGCCGCGGTCAATCCCAAGCTGCCGCCGCTTCCTAAAGGCAGTAGCGTCATCACCACTGAACAGGTCAAGGCTCTGGTGGACAAGGGACCGGAAGCAGGGAATTACCTGCTTTTTGACAGCCGCCCGGCCACACGCTTCCATGCCGGAACCATCCCAACCTCACTGATGCTGCCTTCCGGCGAACAGGAGAAGCTGGACAAGGAAGGCAAGGCACATCCGTTGCTGGGCCAGGATAAGAACAAAACATTGATCTTTTTCTGTGGCGGCCCCACTTGCCCATTCTCTCTGAAAGGTGCTGAACTTGCCCTTAAATACGGCTACACCAATGTGCGGGTCTATTCCGCCGGTGACCCGGCCTGGGCAAAGGCAGAACTGCCGTTTGTTTCTTCTCCCAAATTCGTGAAGGATGACAACATCCTGCTGCTTGACCTCCGTTCTGCCGACAAGTTTGCTGCCGGGCATATCCCCCGCGCCTTGAACCTGCCTGCTGCCAAGCTGGAAACCTACAAGGAGGACAACTGGCCGTCATTCAAGGGCGCTCCGATCGTCTTCTACAGTGACAGCCAGGCTGACATTGACAAGGCTCTGGAATTGATGCGTGATTACGGCCTGTCAAAGGCCACCTTCTTTCCCGGTGGTGTTGAGAGGTGGCAGAAGCTGGGTTTCCAGCTTGAGTCAGGATCCAAACCTGCCCCGGCCAAGCTTACCTTTGTTCGCAAGCTGAATCCCCAAGATGTCAGCATAGCCGATTTCAATAAGATGCTGAACGATCCGAACGTGGTGATCCTTGATGTGCGTGGTGATGCCGAACGGACCGGCGGCAGCTTCAAAGGTGCGCTGCACATACCATTTGAACAGCTTGCAACTCGCTACAGCGAGATTCCCAAAGGCAAAACAGTTATCGTACATTGCGCAACCGGCATCCGATCGAGTATCGCCTATGAAACCCTGAAGGCCAAAGGGTTTGCCAACGTCAAGGTGCTGAATGCCAACGTGAAATTTGAAGGTGGAGCTCACAAGATTACGGAGTAACCGGCAGCATATAACCAGCAGCAAAGGTAGTTGCAGAATATAGCGGGGCGGAGCGATCCGTCCCGTTTGCAATGAGTGACTGTAGTGAGACGGTTGCTCAATCAGCAGAGAGCCCGATTGAATGCCCTTGATAAGACTGAACAGCACCGATCTGCACGGCAAAGATCCCCTGAACAGCAGCTTCAGCCAGAAACCGTGCTCCGTCATCGGGTGCAAAGGCGATCAGCAGTCCGCCTGAGGTCTGGGGATCAAACAAGGGCAGCAGGCGGTCCGGCTCAATTGAACAGTCGCTGATGAGGGGCAGGCAGAAACTGCGGTTCTGGTAACAACCGGCCGGGATCATGCCGTTTCCGATCTGTTCAGACACCCCTTCCATCAGCAGCCTGCCGAACTCCTCCGGACCGTCACCCATCCGGTCAGAGCAGATTAATATCACCTTTGTCCCTCTGTTTAGCTGCTCATCGGCAACCGGGCAGATCGTGCCGTCACGGTAAATGGTGAGAGAGATTCCCCCTTCAGACGGCTGATCATCGACCAGATAACCGCGACTTTTGGCAAAGCGGGTAACGTTTTCCTGCGCGGCACCGGCGTCTACCAGTACCTGAACAGGTTTATCACCTTCCTATTCCAATGCCTTTTTTGTTGCAAGTACCGGAGCTGGACAGGCCATCTTGCGACAGTCAATACTCTTCATAGGATGTTCCTCCTCGATGGTAGGGGGCTGTGTCAGATCATGCGTCTGCAGGTTTTTTAAGCCTGCTGTATAAGGCCGGGATCAGGGCAAACAAGCCCAGCAGGGCAAATGATCCCAACACCCGTGAAGAGGTGATGTCAGCCAGGCTTGTGATGGTTGCCAGACTGGCGCCTGCATTCACAAAAACAAACCCGCCCGGAATGATGCCGAAAAAGGTACCCAGCAAAAAGGTGCGTAGCGGCAGACGGGTCAGACCGGCTGCCAGATTGATCAGAAAGAATGGAAAAAGGGGCACTAACCGCAAAAATAACAGATAATTGAGTCCCCGTATTTCCAGTTCCCGGTTAATCCCCTCCAGCTTGTTGCCAAACCGTGCTAGAACCGTATCCCGCAGCAGATACCGGGTTACCAGGAAGGAGAGGGTGGCACCGGCTGAAGCGGAACTGACCGCATAGAATGTTCCCGTCAACGGCCCAAAGACGGCACCGGCTGAAAGAGACAGGATAACTGCGCCAGGCAGCGCCAGAGCGGTCTGGATTATGTAGATTGCCATAAAGACCGCTACCGTCAGTACGGCATGTTCTGCATAGAACGTCAGCAGCAGTTGATGGTTTGCCTTCAGGCTTGCAAGGGTCAGGTACTGCTTCAGATCAAAGTAAAAGAACAGTACGATCAGCAGGAGCCCGAGTAACAGGACAATGGCTTTGTTTTTGTTCATGGTTTTGTGGAGAGGAGTATCTCACCGTACCAGGCTGTAGCCTCGGCTCCGGTGTTGTCGGTATCGGTCATGATGGCAACGGCGCCTGCCTCGGGCGGGTCTTCGCCAAAGACACGGCGGTAGTCGGCCAAAATATCGCGCTGCTCGGTCACCCACTGACCTGTCTTTGCGCTGCCTGACTCTACTGCCAGCAACATGGCGTTTGAGGTAAAGGCGTTGGGAACAAACTCACCTTTGGGCAGCTTGTTGGCCCAGATGTAGTTCAGCGCCCGCATCTGCCAGAAGAAACGACCGGGAAAGACCACGTAGACCCGGGCCGCATAGTCATCCCCTTGTTTGGTCTTTTCATTGCCCAGGGCAACAGTACCGGCAACCTTCCAGCTCCACTTCAGGTAGCGATGAGTGTGCGGGTTGAATTTCAGTTTTTTGCTTAAGCCGGAGGCAGCCGACTTGGCATGGGCCTTTAAGACCGTTTTACAGTCATCCTGTACGATGCTGTAGGTGGTGTCACCCTTGAAACTCTTGCTTTCCCAGCCTTTGATCCCTTCGGTTGCAAAGCGGGAAACGGCGATTTCTTCAGATGAGGCAGGCCTTACGGCTAAACAAAAACAACAGATTGAAATTGTAACGCAGAGGCGCAGTGACACTGATAAAAATGGATCAATAAACCTGTGTACGTTCAGGTTTCCTCTGCATCTTTGCGTCTCTGCGTAAGGGGGTTTAATCATCATGTCAGTCTCGCAAATTTCAGTTGCAGGCGGTTCAGCCAGCGTTTCAGCGACGATACCGGCTGCGTGGTAAAACTTCCGGTGCCGGTCAGCAGATCGGCTATGTGTGCGCATGGTGTTGTGGGGGCAAGTGTCTCGCAACAGGCACCGCAGGATGATACAACCGGACGTCCGGCAGTCTGACGGCCGATGACCGCAGATTCTTTACGAACCGTGCCGGGAACGCAACCCTCCACCATGCCCCCCTGTCCGCAACAGCGAGTGGTTTGACCATGGGAGGGCAACTCCTCAATCTGATAGCCGCACTGATTAATCAGTTGACGTACCGCCTGTTGCTGGGGTTGATCAAAGCGGGCAGGGCAGGGGTCGTGGATAACGACAGCAGGGTCCAGGGTCCGGGGGCCGGGGGCCGGTGGTGGCTGAGCGAAGTCGAAGCCTGCCTCTTGACCCTCAAGCAATGCTTCATACACACTGACAACTTCAAAGCTATCCCCGTAAGTTCGAAAAACCTTGCTGCAGCCGGGACAGGCCGTAAGAATGCGGGTGATCCTTTTGTTGTTAAGCCGTGTTGAGAGACGGTTAAAGATGGAGGCAAACCGTTCCTCCAGCCCCAGGTCATGGGAAATCTTGCCGCAACAGTCCAGCACCAGACCAATTGTAGGATCATGCCTGCGCAGTAAGCGGTAGAGACCCTGTACGGCATCAGGTCTGGTGCCGGGCAGGGAGCAGCCGGGAAAGAATACGGTTGTACATCCGCCGGGGATCAGGTCGCGCTGAAACAGGGGGCTACTGCCCAGTTTTTCGTAATTGAGCCAGGGGGCATACGGTTTGAGGTCGATCAGGCCGTTACGAACCGCCTGCTGTCGCATGGCCAGAAACATGGCAGCGGGTGACAGGCCTTCCGGGCAGACTGCATCACAAAGCCCGCACAATGAACAGCCAAATGCCGAAAGCAGAGTGCTTTCGGCATTACCGCGTCCGGCAATGGCAGCGGGTGTGCCCTGCTGCTGCAAAAAAGTGCAGGGACGGACACATTCCCCGCAGGAAGTGCAGGCAGCGACCATGTCTGCCATGGCCGCTGAACAATCGTTGGTAGCCATACCTGCTGTTAACGGCCTTTCACAAACAGCTCTTTGTAGGGCCACTCATGGATGCCGCCTTCAAGAATCTGCATCCGGTCTTCAGATATCCCTTTTGACTCGAGATAATTGTAGCTGTTCTTGGC
>CAZOTC010000144.1:0-7048 GCA_964582605.1 uncultured Geobacter sp.
ACTCTTGTTGCTCATTCGCCTAAGTGCCGCAACAATCAGTCCGGCAGCCTGTTCAAGGTCGCCGAGAGAAACGACTTCAACCGGCGTATGCATGTACCGCAGCGGCAGTTTGACAAGGGCAGTTGCCACGCCACCTCGTGATATCTGCATGACGTTGGCATCAGTGCCGGTGGCTCTCGGGTTGGCGGTCAGCTGTACTGCAATCTTGTCTTTCTGAGCAGAGGCATAGAGCAGCTCAAACAAGGCATGGTTGATGTTTGCTCCTCGCGTCAGAATCGGCCCTTTTCCCAGCACTACCTCGCCATTATGCTTACGTTCCACATCGGGCTGGTCTGTTGCAAAGTCAACTTCAACACAGATACCGATATCGGGGTTGACTGTATAGCTGCTTGTCGTTCCACCACGCAGGCCGATTTCCTCCTGAACCGATGAAACGCCATACAGATCAACCGACAGTTTTTTCTTTTCCTGGGCAACCAGGCGCAATACCTCCGCAACGACGAATGCCCCGGCCTTGTCATCAAACCCCCGGGAAGCAACCCGGTCCCCCTGCAGGCGGGTAAAGTTACTTTCAAAGGTGATGCAATCCCCTACCCTTACCAGCTTTTGGGTCTCCTTCTTGTCTTTTGCACCGATATCAATGTACTGGGCCTCCAGCTTGACCACTGTCTCACGGTCTTTTGCGTCCATCAGATGGATCGGACGTTTACCGATCACGCCGGGTAGCGGGCCGTCTGCGGTATGAATCGTAACTATCTTGCCCGGTGTCAGGTGGGCGTCTACTCCTCCAATGGCGGAAAAATAGAGAAAACCTTTGTCGTCGATGTATTTTACCTGCAGACCAATTTCATCGGAATGACCAACCAGCATCACCTTTGGCCGATCCTTGCCCTGTCCGGGAATAAAGCCGTATACGTTACCCATAACATCGCTGCTCACCTGGCACCAGGGGCTGATGTACTCGCGAAACAGACGTTGTGCCGGTTGTTCATAACCGGAGGGGCTGGGGGCTGCCAACAGTTTTTCAAGAAAGACAAGAGACTCTTTACGCATTGTTTTCTCCTTCGTAATTCAAGCTTGTTAAGATATTGCCTTTTAAGTTTTGGTTCAGGTGTCTGACTTCGACAGAACCCGGTGTAAGGGAAGCATCCGCTGTAATGTTGACCACCTTCACACCGCGTTGTGACAGACGCTGCAGGTTCTGTTTACGATTACCGACTACCTCTGAAATATTATGAGGATGACAGACAAGACTGATTGAAATTCCAGGGGCAGCTTCGGAAATCAGGCTGCAGATCAGGTCAAAGTATAACTGACTGCGCACCAGTTGCCCCAGTGCAGGGTGCCAGCAACCGGCCAGAATGGTGTCTTTCTGCTGCAAGGAGGCTTCAGCCTGAAGCCCTATCCGGATGACCGGTATGGCGTTCCTGAGACAGATCTGCAGCATCCGGGCACAGGTCTGCACCCCCTGTTCAAGATCCGGGGGGGAGTATTCACCAGTCGCATAGAGTTCTGCCAGTCTTGTTCCCGCCAGCACCACAGCTGGGTAGATCCGGATAAACTGTGCACCGGCAGTGATTACGTCATGGACACTCTGCACTGCTCGATGTTGAGAGTCGCCCGGCAGACCCGGCAGCAGTTGTGCGCCGACAGAAAATCCGGCCTCGGCAACCCTTGCGATGGCTTCAGCAGCATCGCAGGCGGTGTGTCCGCGTTCGCACCGCAGCAGAACCTGCTCATCCATGGACTGGACGCCGATCTCAATAGTACGAACCCCCTGGTCGCGCAATAATGACAGCGTATCGTGCCCAAGGGCGTCAGGCCGGGTTGAGATCCTTATACCGCTGATACTGCCGTCATCAATAAACGCCTTCACGGCCCCCAGCAGATTACGCTGCACTGCAGCAGGCAAAAGGCTGAAACTTCCTCCAAAAAATGCCGCTTCAGCAGGACGTCCGGGAGAACGAAGCAGCCATTCCTTTACCGTCTGTCTGATCCGGTCAGGAGCAGGCAGCGCTGCCGTGCCCCCGCTTACCAGTTTCTGGTCGCAAAAAATGCAGGTATGGGGACAACCGGCATGAGGGATAAAAAATGGTATAACCAAAGGATGCATGGCAGGCGGATTATGGGCGCAGTTGATCTAATGCTGCCTTGGCAGCAGCCTGTTGTGCAGATTTTTTGCTGCGCCCCTCACCTTCGCCAATGACCGTGCCGTCAACGGATACCGTAACCCTGAAAATCCGGTCATGATCAGGGCCGGATGCACTCACGACCAGATAGTGAGGAGCGGAGCGTTTCTGCACAGCAAGCAGCTCCTGAAGCTCACTTTTGGTATCATTCAGCTGGGATCGTGCATCTGCAAGCTCTGCCAGGAGTGGTTGATAGATCTCGCAGACCAGTGCACGCACGGTTTCAAAACCGGCATCGCAATAGATGGCGCCAACCACTGCTTCAAAGACATCAGACAGGATTGAAGGGTTTGTACGTCCTCCTTCCCGTTCTGCTCCACGGCCCATCAGGATCAAGGGGGCTATCTGAGCAACACGGGCACGTTCAGCTAGGCTGGCTTGATCAACCAGAGCAGAGCGCATCCTGGAAAGAGTCCCTTCAGGAAGATCGGGAAACTTCCGAAAAAGCAGTTCACCCAGCAACATCCCCAGAACAGCATCTCCCAGAAATTCAAGACGCTGGTAATCAACGCAATTGGCGGTGCGTGTTTCGTTCAGATATGATGGGTGAGTCAGGGCCTGTTGTAATAATGTCTGATCTTGAAAGGTATAGCCCAGGATATGATTACAGGTTTTCATGAGCGGAAGTATACGGGATGCCGCTGCTGCCTGCAAGAAGCTTTATGATTGATTTGCATTGCTAAAATAATGGCAAATGCCTATAATGTTCAACTTTTATGGAGTTACCATGTTTATTACCTTTGAAGGCATAGAAGGCTGCGGCAAAAGCACACAGATCGCCCTCCTGGCAGATTGCCTGAAACAGTCGGGACAGCGGGTGATGGTGACCCGGGAACCGGGCGGCTGCTCAATTGCAAACCAAATCCGCAGTATTCTGCTTGATGCTGCGAACAGCAGTATGATGCCCATGACGGAACTGATGCTGTATGCTGCTGCCAGGGCACAGCATATTCATGAAGTGATTCGGCCGGCCCTGTCCAGTGGCGCATATCTGCTCTGTGACCGGTTCAGTGATGCAACCCGGGCCTATCAGGCCTTTGGCCGCGGTATTGATCGTAACGTCATTGAGTCCCTGAATGACCTTGCCTGTGACGGACTGGTGCCGCATCTGACCATTTTGCTTGACTGCCCGGTTGAGACCGGGGTCGGACGGGCACGGCAGAGGATTGAAGCTGCCGGCGGTCCCCGGGAAGAGCGTTTTGAACTTGAATCCCTGACGTTTCATCAACGGGTACGCGACGGCTATTTTGCGCTTGCTGCCAACGAACCGGGGCGCTTTGTGGTTATTGACGCGCTTGGTACGCCCGAGCAGGTCAGCGCACGGATTATCGACGCAATTAAGCCTCGCCTTGGAGTGTCAACCTGATGAAACTTGCCGACATCAAGGGGCAGGATCGGGTTATTGATGCGCTGAAACGATCAATTGCAGCAAACCGGGTGGCTCACGCCTATCTGTTTGAAGGCCCGGGAGGTTCTGGAAGACGTACCACAGCCTTGGCACTGATTCAGGCCTTGTTCTGTCATCAACCGGCGGCAGGTGATGCATGCGGCGGTTGTTCCTCCTGCCGCAAACTGGAGTCCGGTAATCATCCGGATCTGCATCTGCTCGCACCATTGCCGGATAAACGGGATATCAGTATCGAACAGGTGCGGGAGCTGCAACAATCGTTGTACCTGCGCCCCTTTGAGGCGAATCGCAAGGCCTGCCTGATTGAGCCGGCCGAACGGATGAATGAAAAATCAGCCAATGCCCTTCTGAAAACCCTTGAAGAACCACCAGGGCACGCCATTATCATCCTGCTGACACTGCAGGCAGACCAGCTGCTTGCAACCATCCGCTCACGCTGCCAACATCTGCGTTTCAGCCATCTGGATGACGATCTTGTGGCAGCGCTTCTGATACAGCAGGGAATGGATGCTAAAAAGGCTGCCGTCCTGGCGCCGCTGGCTGAAGGAAGCATGGAGCAGGCAGCAGCCCTGGATGCAGAAACTGACAGTGAACAACGCCGGTTGCTCCTGACGGTGCTCTCACAGGCGACAGCAGGCCGGATTGCAACCGTTTTTGACCGTGCTGAAGAGCTGGCCGGAGGAAGAGATGAAACACTGGCGCTGTTTCATCTGTTGATTTCCCTGCTGCGCGACATGTTGTGTATCAATTCGTCGGCTCAATCCGGAATTGTCAACCGGTTTCTCCTGGGTGAGCTGACCTCGGAAGCAGCCAGGTTCACCCCGGATGCTTCCATCAAGTGCCTGGAGCGTGCCCTTGAAATCAGACAGGCCATTCAGGGTAATGCCAACCCCAAGCTGGCGTTTGAACAGTTTCTGCTGGGGTATGACCGTTTAAGAAAAGGAGTCTGATTCGTGATACGAGTGGTTTCCATACAGTTTAACCCTGCCGGAAAGCTGTACGACTTTAATGCCGGAGCACTTGAACTGAAGGCGGGGGACAAGGTGCTGGTTGAAACAGAGCGAGGTATAAGCCTGGGTGTCGTAGTTGGCGGAATCAGGGAAAAGGACCCTTCCCTGTCCAGCCAGACGTTGGCCCAGGTCCAGCGTCTGGTGGGACCTGATGACGAAAAGACCCTTGCCCACCATACCCGCAGGGAAAAAGAGGCTTATGACTTCTGCCTGCGCCGCATCAAGGAGCGCGGCATGGATATGAAGCTGGTCAGGGTGGAACACCTCTTTGACGGAAGCAAGGCGATATTCTATTTTACTGCCGATGGCAGGGTTGATTTCCGAGAGCTGGTCAAGGATCTGGCCCATACCTTCCATACCAGGATCGAGATGCGTCAGATCGGGGTGCGTGATGAAGCCAAGATGGTGGGTGGCCTGGGTATCTGTGGCCGCGAACTCTGCTGTGCCTCGTTCCTGCGTGATTTTCAGCCGGTTTCGGTTAAGATGGCCAAGGAGCAAAACCTTGCCCTGAACCCGTCAAAGATATCCGGTCAGTGTGGCAGGCTGCTCTGCTGTCTGGACTATGAATATGAAACTTACTGTGATCTGCGCAAAAACTTCCCCAAATGCGGCAAACGGGTACGTACACCGCAGTATCAAGGCACGGTTGAAAAGATGAACCTGCTGACCGGTGAGCTTGTTATCCGGCTTGAGGATGGTAAGCTGGCAAGTGTCAGGGTAAAAGAGCTGGTTGATGAAAACAGCCCGTTTCCGCAACAGCCACCGCCGCAACAGGAAGCGGAGCAGCCACAGCAGATCGTAAAAAAGGTGCGTGAGGCGCAATCGCAGCAGCGGCGCCAGCGTCCGGCAGCAACTGCAGCAGCGCAAGCAGTTGCTGCCCCCCCGGCAAAGCCCACCGTGGCGGAATCAGCAGCGGCACAAGAATCTGAAGTCAAGTCAGAAGAAAAAACAAAACGTAAAAAACGAAACCGGCGTCACGGGCATCGAAAAAATACCGACCAGAAGACTGACAATCCAAGCCAGGAGTAACCAGTGATGAAGCCAACCTTTTATGTCACCACCCCGATCTATTATGTCAATGATGTCCCCCATATCGGCCATGCCTATACTACGGTGGCAGCTGATGTCCTGGCCAGATATAAGCGCCTGAAAGGATTTGATGTCTTTTTTCTGACCGGCAGTGATGAACATGGGCAAAAAGTTGAAAAAGCTGCCCAGACAAACGGAGAAACACCGTTGGAACTGGCTGACAGAGTGGTGAAGCGCTTTCAGGCCCTCTGGGAAAAACTGGGAATATCAAACACCGACTTTATACGCACCACCCAGGAACGTCACAAAAACGGTGTTGCCCATATCTTCAGCCAGTTGATCGGCCAGGGTGATATCTACCTGGGTGAGTATGAGGACTGGTATTGTACCCCCTGTGAAACCTTCTGGACCGAGACCCAGGTGGCTGAAGGGAAATGCCCGGACTGTAACCGCCCGGTGGAAAAGCTGAAGGAAGAGTCATACTTCTTCAAAATGAGCGCCTACGGAGAAAAACTGCTGGAACATATTGAAGCGCACCCGGAGTTTATCCAGCCAAAATCACGCAGAAATGAGATTATATCCTTTGTCAGGGAAGGATTGCGTGACCTGTCCGTATCCCGCACCTCATTTTCCTGGGGTATCCCGGTGCCCGGCAACGAACGCCATGTTATCTACGTCTGGTTTGATGCACTGACCAACTACATCAGTGCCCTGGGATACCCGGATAGTGAAGGCAACTATGGCCGCTACTGGCCTGTTGATGTTCATCTGATCGGCAAGGATATCACCCGTTTCCATACCGTATACTGGCCCACTTTCTTGATGGCAGCCGGATTGCCCCTGCCTAAAAAAGTCTTTGCCCATGGCTGGTGGACCGTTGAAGGGCAGAAGATGTCAAAGTCACTGCAGAATGTGGTTGAACCAAATATGTTGATCGATAAATACGGCCGGGATGTGGTGCGTTATTTCCTGCTGCGTGAGGTTCCTTTTGGGCTTGATGGTGATTTTTCCCATGCATCACTGGTAAACCGGATCAATTCAGACCTTGCCAACGATCTCGGCAACCTGCTCTCTCGATCTACTGCCATGCTGGTTAAATATTTTGACGGCGTACTTCAGAAACCGGGGGGGCTCTCAGAGCTTGATCAGGTTTTTCAAGCCAAGGCGGTTGCAATGGTTGCTGCAGTTGATCTCTGCATGGACGAACTCTCTTTCAGCAAGGCGCTGCAGACCATTTGGGAAGTGATTTCAGCCGGTAACAAGTATATTGATGATACAACGCCTTGGGTTATGGCCAAGGATCCGGCCCTGCGGGAACAGCTGGGGACGGTTATGTACTGTCTGCTTGAGGCCCAGCGGTTGATCAACTGCCTGATCGCCCCCTTCATGCCCGATACCTCTGCCAGGGCTCT
>CAZOTC010000145.1:0-7025 GCA_964582605.1 uncultured Geobacter sp.
TTAAGCACTAATGGCGCAAACTTTATGCTAGAGGGGATTGAATGCAGCCAAGAATAATGTGTGAAATTGCGGTACACACAACGGCATAGCGATACGGACAATAGGAATCAGTATGCTGCTGGAGTTTGCCGCTGTAACCAAACCGGTGAAGCAGCATATTTTTGCTACTGACTGCGAGCTTTAAGTGAGTAACTGCTGTTTTAAGGTTAAAAACTATTGGTTTTGACGAAACATGTTTTACCTGTTGGATGATGGTATGTTTTGAATAGTCATCAAATTCTCTTCACGAACTTTGCGTCGTTGCGTGATCAATCGTCGTTTTGAATACAAGCTCAGTCCATCTTTTACATGAGCGGAGGTTTACCGGTATGTTGATAAATCCTGTTTCTTATTTTGTTCTGGCGGTCACCATGCTGATGCTTGCTGCATGCGGCGGTGATCCAAATCCGTTGCCGGTTGCAGCGTTGAAGGTGGGCATGGCTTACGACTCCGGCGGCAAGGGGGACGGCTCATTCAACGATGCCGCGTATGCCGGGCTGGTTAAGGCGCAACAGCAGCTTGGTGTCGAGATCAAAGAGCTCGCCGCAGTGGCAAACGACACGGATGATCTTCGCCTGGAGCGGTTGCGACTGCTGGCCTCAAACGGCTGTAACCCGGTCATTGCAGCCAGCATGGTGTATAGCACCGCTATTGCGACCGCTGCAAAGGAATTTCATGGCACCACGTTTGCCATCATAGATGCCGAGGTGCCTGGGCCGAACGTCGCCAGCCTGGTATTCGCGGCGGAACAGGGATCGTACCTTGCCGGTGTGATTGCGGCCTCGGCCAGTAAAACCGGGAAGATCGGCTTCATCGGCGGCATGGATATCCCGCTCATCAATGCCTTTAAAGCCGGCTATGTGCAGGGAGCCAAATCAGTCAATCCGAACATCATGGTTGAGACCGCCTATCTGGGGGCAGCCGGAGATGCTGCCGCATGGAACTCGCCGGAAATTGCCAAGAGCATAACCGAGATGATGATCACCAACTCGGTTGATGTCGGGTATGCCGTGGCCGGCGCTTCCAATACCGGCATGTTTCAGGCTCTCAAGGCAGCGGGAGGGCGTTGGGGAATCGGTGTTGACTCCGACCAGTACACAGTGCCTTCGCTCACCGGTGTCAAGGAGGTCATTCTCACTTCCATGCTGAAACGGGTTGACAGTGCGGTGTTTGAAGTCATCAAGAGTGTTGCAACCGGATCACCGATGACGGGGGTCCAGAACTTCGACCTGAAGCGCGGAGGAGTTGGCTATGCTGTTTCCAACCCTGCTGTTGCGCCGTACCAGGCCGCAGCTGATGCCGCAGCCGCTAAAATTATCAGCGGTGAGATCAAGGTGATGACACAGTGAGTATGTTGTTGTTCGGATGATCAGCTACCCGCCGTTGGTAGTCATAACGCTTGTGATCATTGAACTGCTGGTGCAGGGACTGATCCTCCCGGTCTTGACACCAAAGGACCGGGTGTGGGTGTCTCTCCCCTGCAGCAGTTCTTCTCTGAGACGCGGCCACTGCTCATTTCATCCTGCTCTACGACCATAGTTGACGTTGGAGTTTTACTGGTGGTATTGAGTTTGTATTCTCAACAGCCTGAACCATTGAACAGATGGGAGATGGTCATGAAGATCAGAAAGAAAATGATGATAACCTGGTAGACACTGGCGGTAATTATTTTCGGCACCATCCAAGCAAATACGGCATCCGCATACGATGTAAAGGTCATAAACAATACAAATGCAAAAGTAAATGTCGTGCTGATAGCCTTAAGCAGCTGGGTTTTCGGCGGCCAACCTTATTCAAAACGGTATTACACAGAACTACTACCAGCTAGTGACAACAAAGACTTGTAACATAGTGCCGAAGGACAGTTTGCCTCTCCGTCCGTAACGACCCTTGACAGTGAAGAGCGTCCCATGAACATAACCAACCTCCTCATCCATCTTCAGAACAATACCGTTACAGCATTTTCAAATAACGAAAGGCATATAGCACGTATCAGGGAGTCGCTTCCGGATACATGCATTACCGTTGCTGCGGGGAAGTCTGACTTCATCGAAAAGCTGCCCGAAGCCGAATGCGCATTGGTGTGGTCATTCAAGCCGGACTGGTACGAACGAGCCCCGAAACTTAAAGCCGTATTTACCCCGGCTGCGGGACGCGACTGGGTAGCAGCAGACCCATCCGGCAGGGTAAATACATTCTATGGCAGTTTCCATGGCCGCATTATGAGGGAAAGCCTGCTTTCAATGATGCTGTACTTCAATCGCAGGATTGGAAAGTCGCTTGTAGACCAGCAGCACAAGAACTGGGGACGCAATGACTACAGCTCCTGTGTGGCTCTCTTCAGCCAGCATGTAGTGATTGTCGGTTGCGGTGCACTGGGGAGGTCCATGGCGGAGTTGTTAAAAGCCTTTGGTGCCAAAGTTACCGGCGTGAAACGCACCGTATCCGGGGAGGTTCCTCCGTATATTGACAGAATAATCCCCTTTGAAAGGCTAGAAGAGGAACTCCCTACAGCCGATCACCTGGTTCTTCTCCTTCCAGGCGAAAAGGAAACCGACGGCATATTTACCGATAAACATTTCAAAGCCATGAAACCCGGGGCCTTCCTGTATAATCTTGGACGTGGCAATTGCTATCAGGAGGCAGACCTTGTATCTGCCCTCAGACACGGCCCTCTTGCAGGGGCGGGGCTGGATGTTTTTAACGAAGAGCCGCTGCCTCCCTCATCACCACTATGGGAACAGCAGAATGTAGTCATCACGCCGCATTCCAGCGCTATCAGCCAGGAATATATCGATCTCTTCGTCCAGGAATGGCTTGAGAAACTTCAGGAGCTTTATCCTGAAACCCAAGGTGACAAAACCGTTACCCCATGACTCCGGAACTCAGTTGCACTTCTGTACACTCCGATCTGAAAGGAAAGCTGATGCAAAACATACTGATTGGAATCACCATCCTGTTTGCCATAGTCACGACTGTCCAGGCGGCGGACAAGACTGCAAAGTGCGTGATAGAATCAAATGCAGTGAAGGTATTTGACGGCAAATGCAAATTTATGTCAGAAGCAGGGGGTTCCTTCAGCCTGTCAAATGCCAATGAAAAGCCCCTCTTTGACGAAGTAACGATCGTATCGGTCACCATCATTGAAAAAGGCATTGCAGAAGTGCGTGGGCTGACGACCAGGGGTAACAATTCAAGATGGGGAGAAGCAAAACGTTCTTCACAAGACCCGGCCTGCTGGGTAGGAACCGACTTCAAAGTTTGCGCCAGATAAAGAAAACAGAATGGACAAAATTTTGCAACTTTCAGCAATCGTCAGCAGTGTCCGGTTAGAAAGTTGCATAGGCCGGATTGTTCTTTAAATATGACAAGTATCCCCGGCTTTGCCGGGGGGACTTGACTGGTAATGATCAGTGATGTTTTCTCGTATACATGATGCGGACTGCCCCTCAAAGAAGCTGTGTGATATTTTACAATTTCAGGCACACCTATGCTATATGGCAGACCTAATTGCTATTTGGAGCCTGCCATGAAACTGCGCTTGCTTATTATATTTCTTGTTTTTTTGCTCCTTCCCGTCATCTGTGCTGCTGCGCCAAAGAAAAAAAACTCCCCCGGCAATGACCGAGGACTGACGGCAGTATCAAAAACCACCGGCGATGGCCGCAGGGTTGCGCTGGTCATCGGCAACGGTGCTTACAGACACACCAACAGTATGCCGAAGCTTGCCAACCCTGTGAACGATGCTGATGATATAGCCGCAGCCCTGCGTGGTTTTGGTTTTGATGTTGTCTTGAAGAAGAATCTGACTCGAGAGGAGATGGATGACACCATAGCTGACTTTGGCCGTAGGATAGTCAACAGCGATGCCGCCCTCTTCTTCTTTGCCGGTCATGGCCTGCAAGTAAAGGGTCAGAACTACCTTGTACCTGTGGATGCCAACATAAGCAGCGAAGCCCAGGTACCCCACCGCAGCGTAAACATAAACCAGCTTCTTGAAGAGATGGACAACAGCAAAAGCCGGGTGAACATAGTTATTCTTGATGCTTGTCGCAATAACCCGATATCCGGCAAATTCAGGAGTGGGGCCATCCGTGGGCTTGCGCCTCCTGCTGCAATGCCCAAAGGCACTGTAATAGTCTACGCCACCGACCCCGGCAACGTAGCCGCAGATGGAAACGGTAGGAACGGTCTTTTTACCTTGGGCCTGCTTAGCGCATTCAAAGGGAGCGACCTTACTCTGGATGTAGTGCTTTACCGTGCCAGCAAGCTTGTGGAGCAGGGGAGCAATTACACCCAGACCCCGTACATAAACGGACCACCCACAGTCCAGCGGGAGTTTTCCTTTGTTCCTGGTAAAGCTCTTGTGGCAGAAGAACCGCAGCAGGTAGCCATGACCCCGCGCCCGCAGGAATCCACAGCTCGGGCAGAGTCAGAGCCTAAATCAACCTCCCTTGACGACATAATCGCCAGCACTGAGTTAGCGGAGCGCGCCAGGAAAGAACGTACTGAAAAGATTATGTTGGATATTGCCAAATACCGTAAGATAACAACTAGCCGCCCTGAAATTAAGCAGCAGGCATGGGCAGCTCTTGTCAGCAGCTATCCCGAAGGGCGCAGCGTGCCGGTTGGTGAGGTTGGTAAACTGATGAAGGCACTGGGGATGCGTGGTGGCGAAGACCCGGCTACCGGTATAGAGCTTGTCAGTGTACCGGAAGGTTGCTTTCAGATGGGTAGCACCGGTAATGCTGATGAACAGCCTGTGCATCAGGTATGCGTGAGCGGTTTCAATATTGGCAAATATGAGGTAACCCAGGGGCAGTGGAAAAAGGTAATGGGGAGCAACCCCAGCCACTTCAGCAGTTGCGGGGACAACTGTCCGGTAGAGCAAGTGTCATGGAACGACATCCAGCAGTTTATCAGCCGACTTAACAGCCAGAGCGGGACGAATTACCGTCTGCCCACTGAGGCAGAGTGGGAATACGCCTGCCGTGCCGGTGGCACTGAAGAGTACTGCGGTAGCAACGACATTAATGGCGTTGCCTGGTATAAAGACAACTCTTGGTCGCAGACCCATCCGGTGGGTCAGAAACAGGCCAATGCCTGGGGCATATATGATATGTCCGGCAACGTCTGGGAGTGGGTGAACGACTGGTACGACAAGAGCTACTATTCCGGCAGTCCGCAGAGCAATCCGCAGGGGCCATCATCGGGCTCTTACCGCGTGAATCGCGGTGGCGGTTGGGTTGACGATTCGGCCGGAGTTCGAGCATCAGGCCGCGATACCGATTCGCCCGAGAATCGGTACGACGACCTGGGCTTCCGTCTTGTGGCCCCAGCTCAGTAGAGCGTTAGCGCAGGCCAATGGAGTCAACGGTAAGGCGAAGGCGGAGCGAGCCCAAATGTTTGCCTGAGTCACGAGCTTTCTGAAATTCAGGAACCATTCTCCACCATACGTACCTCATGTTGCGGACGTGCGATGCCGATAGTATGCTGCTGGAATGCCGCCAGTAGTGCCTGGTTCAGCTCACTGATAGCATGGGGGTAATCGGGGACGCTTACCCAGGGGCACAGATCAATTTTTATGGATGAGTCTGCCAGGGCGGTAACCTGTACCAGCGCTTCCGGATCCTTCATAACCCGATTGTTATTATTCAAAACATCATGTACTGCAGCCAGTGCCGACTGAATATCGCTGGTGTAGGCAACTCCGACGTTTAGCTTTAATTGGCGGATTTCTCCGTAATTATGCAGAATTTCACCTGCTATTTTACGGTTGGGGATAACGATTAAAGAAAGATCGGCATGGCTCAGGGTGGTGCTGAAAAGTGAGATAACTTCAACCCGTCCTTCTTCCCCGGCTATTGAAATATACTCGCCGACCCGATAGGGGCGGGTAAAGATAATGGTGAGACCAGCCGCGATATTTGAGAGTACCCCCTGCATGGCCAGGGCAACACCGGCTCCGGCTACCCCCAGCCCGGCAATCAGCGGCAGCAGATCAACCCCAAGATTCTGCAGCGCCATGATAAGAAACAGCACCAGCACCAGTAGGCGTGCAATGCGCACCAGCAGCAGTCTGATGGTCACATCCAGCTCAAACCGAAGCAGCATTTTATCGAGCATCTGCCCGACCCACCGTCCGACATAATAGCCGGACATCACTATTAATGCTGCAACAAGCAGGCGCGGACCAAATTTAATGGCGAGGTCAACCATCTTGCTTTGAGTTTGATCCAGCGAAGCCAGTGGATCCTTGATCGGTAATACTGCCATGGTGATGTTCCTCCTTTGAGACAGATACCTGTGAAAGTAAGTCTAACACTGATTTAGTCGGAATCCAGACCGCTGCTGTAAAAAGTCGCGATGGATCTAATCTGGTGCCTTTTTTGTTTACGCACCAGCTCTGAGACGATATTCTGTGCGCCATGTTCTGCATTCGTATCATGACCGAGTCAGACCTTGATCAGGTACTGACCATTGAACAGGCCTGTTTTTCGCGTGGCTGGAATCGCAGCCATTTTCTTGCCGAGCTGGCCTCAGAACGGGCATGTTGCGTGGTGGCGGAGCTGGATGGGCTGGTCGCCGGCTATCTCTGCCTGAACGTATTGCTGGATGAGGCTGAGATTCTGGATGTGGCGGTTGATCCGGCGCTGCAGGGCAGGGGGATCGGCGCACAACTGGTGCAGTGGGCCTGTGATGAGGCGATCCGGCGTGGCGCTGCGCTGTTGCTGCTTGAGGTGCGGGCAACCAGCCAACCGGCCATTGCGCTGTATGAGCGGTTTGGGTTTCAGCAGACCGGCCTGCGCAAGGGCTATTATGAAGATACTATTGATGCTGTTTTGATGGATAAAAAGCTGACGAAGGAGGATGTTGATGCAGTTTAAGGCCATGATTCTGGACAATGCCGAGGTTTCGCCCGGCTACTGGCGGATGCGGATGACCGCACCGGCTGAGATGCTTGAGGCCAAACCGGGCCAGTTTGT
>CAZOTC010000146.1:0-7020 GCA_964582605.1 uncultured Geobacter sp.
GCTGAAGGTCTTCTGCTTGCCGCCACCGGACATGGTCAGGGTCTGGGCCTCAATATCAATACTCATGCCAGCATCGGCATCACCGGCATGGGAGAAGATCTGATCCAGGTCTGCCTTGGGCAGTTCAATGGCAGCCATGCCGCAGTTGAACATGTTCTGGCGGAAGATCCGGGCAAAGGACTCGGCCACCACGGCGGTGATGTCGTTGACTTCAAAGACCCAAGGGGCATGTTCACGAGATGATCCGCAGCCGAAATTCTCGCGGGATACCACTACACGGGCCTGCTTGATACGGTTACCCTTGGGGTCGAACCCTTCCAGCTTCAGGTCTTCCAGGATGTACGGCTTCAGATCCTGCTTGGTAATCTCGGTCAGATATTTGGCCGGGATGATCTCATCGGTATTGATGTCGGCACGATCCAGAAACAGAACCGGCCCTCCGAATGTTTTCATAGCGCTTGCTCCTTTATACCGTCAAAAAATTAAAGATATTTGCGTGGATCGGCAATTTTGCCCTCAATGGCGGTTGCCGCTGCGGTTGCCGGTGACATCAGGTGAACCATGCCGCCTTTACCCATCCGGCCGTTGAAGTTCCGGTTGGTGGTGGAGGCGCAGACCTCACCGTCGGCCAGTACGCCGTTGCTCATCCCCAGGCAGGCGCCGCAGGTGGAGTTGGTGACGCAGAAACCGGCATCCAGGAAGATATCAATCAACCCTTCCTTCATGGCATCACGGTAGATCTTGGGGGTGGCTGGTGAAAGGATACCACGCACGTTTTCAGCAAGCTTGCGGCCCTTCAGGATCTGGGCGGCAATCCGCAGGTCTTCAAGACGGCCGTTGGTGCAGGAGCCGAGGTAGATCTGATCAACCTTGTTGTCGGCGAATTCAGTGACCGCCTTGACCTGATCCGGTTTGAAGTTGAAGGTTGCAACCGGCACCAGCTTGGCAGCATCAATCTCAATGGTCTGCTCGTAGGCTGCATCTGCATCGGAGCACCACTTCTGGTAGTCGGCCAGCGCAGCCTCTTTAGAGGCAAACTCCCCCTGGACAAACGGCCAGAGGTACTCAACGGTGGTCATGTCAGGCATACAGATACCGGAGGTGCCGCCAGCCTCAATGGCCATATTGCAAAGCGTCATGCGGGATTCCATGGTCATGGTATCAATGGTGCTGCCACGGAACTCGATTACCCGGTCGGTGGCGCCGTTTACACCGATCATGCCGATCAGGGTCAGCACCACATCCTTAGCGTAGACCCCTTTGGGCAGCTGGCCGTTGACATTAACCCGGATGCTTCTGGGCTCACGGAAGGCGCAGACCCCTTTCAGGATGCCGACCTCAAGATCGGTGGTACCGACACCGGCGGCAAAGGCACCAAAGGCGCCGTGGGTACAGGTGTGGGAATCGCCCATGATCACCGTGTTGCCGGGGCGGATAAAGCCTTTCTCCGGAAACAGTGCGTGGCAGACGCCGTTGGCGCCGACATCAAAGAAATCCTTAATGCCGTGACGTCGTGCCCAGTCGCGCAGGATCTTGGCTTGCGTCGCGGTCTTTGAGTCTTTTGACGGGGTGACGTGGTCAATAACGGCCTTGATTCGGGTCGGATCGAAGACCCGATCCTTGCCTCTGGCGATCAGGTCGTCAATGGCAATCGGAGTGGTGATCTCGTGGCAGAGTACCACATCCAGCTTGAGCACCTTGGTGCCGCTGAACGGCTCATCCACCAGATGGGCGGTAAAAATCTTTTCTGCTGTGGTCTTACCCATGCGTATAGGTCCTTCCTTTCCAATGATTCTGGTCGCACAGATGTAGCAGAAAGAGACCGGCAAGTCTACTGCTTTGGTGCGGTAACATACTGTTTTCGTATCAGTAAACTAGGGGGAAAGGACAGCTGCTGGTAAAAACGTTCTGGCATGGTATAAACAAAAGCATCAGAATTCATGAACGAAACGAGGTGCTGCTGTATGCATACAGATGACATTAGGGCATTACTGGAGTCAATAGCAGCAGGTGCGACAACACCGAAGGCCGGGCTGGAGCAGCTGCGTCATATGCCTTTTGAAGATCTGGGGTTTGCGCAGGTTGATCACCACCGTGCACTACGCCAGGGACAGTCTGAAGTGATTTTCGGGCAGGGTAAAACAGTGAAGCAGATTGCCGGAATTATGGAGTCTATGACAGCCTTAGGCAGTAACGTGCTGGTAACCAGACTCGAAGAAACACGGGCTGTCGAGCTGCTGGCCGCCTTTCCCAAAGCATTTTACCATGCTGAAGCCCGTTGTTTGACACTTGAGACTACGCCCAGGCAGGAACAGGGGCGCGGTACGATTTTAATTGTGGCTGCCGGTACTTCAGACTTTCCGGTTGCCAGTGAGGCACTGGTAACTGCACGCTTCATGGGCAACCAGGCAGAGTTGCTCTGCGATGTGGGGGTGGCTGGAATCCATCGCCTGCTGTCGCGGATGGAGCTGATCCGCTCCGCAACGGTCCTGATTGTGGTGGCCGGTATGGAAGGGGCGTTACCGTCAGTGGTGGGGGGACTGGTGGATCGGCCGGTGATTGCGGTGCCCACCTCGGTGGGCTATGGCGCCTCATTTGGCGGTATTGCCGCCCTGCTGGGGATGCTCAACTCCTGTGCCAGCGGGGTGACGGTGGTGAATATTGACAACGGCTTCGGCGCTGCCTGTGCGGCAAGCCTGATGAACAGGAAGTGATATGATACTTTATCTTGATGCAACTGCCGGTATTGCCGGTGACATGACTGTGGCGGCCCTGCTGGATCTCGGGTTGCCGCTGACCTGTCTGCAGGGAGAGTTAAATAAGCTTGGCATGCCTGTTGATGCCTTCCATCTTACTGAAGAGCAGGTCCAGCGTGGCGGCATGACCGGCAGACATTTTATGGTGCATCTGCCTCATGAACACCGGCACCATGGTCTTGGCAAGCATTCTCATCACCACCACCGCAGCTATGCCGACATCAGGCAGATGATCGATGCCAGTGGGCTGTCAGGGCGCGTAAAGGAGCTTGCACGGCGGATATTTCTGAAGCTGGCTGAGGCTGAGGCGCAGGCTCACCAGGTGGAGGTTGACAAGGTGTGTTTCCACGAGGTGGGAGCGGTTGACAGTATTGTAGACATCATCGGTACGGCTATCGGACTGGATTACCTGCAGGTGGACAGCATCTACTGCTCTGCAGTGCCACTGGGGGGCGGTTTTGTGGATACTGCCCATGGACGACTGCCGGTGCCGGCGCCGGCAACGGCCGAGCTGCTGAAAGACCTTGTTGTCCACGCGAATTGTGGTTTTGGCGAGCGAGTAACCCCTACCGGTGCGGCCATACTGGCAGCGTTGGCAATTCCGTTAACCTCTATGCCGGCTATGCAGGTTGCTGCTATCGGACATGGGGCGGGAAGCAGGAATTTTGAGGACTGCCCCAATATCCTGCGGGCCTTTCTGGGGAGGACACGGCAATCAGCAACAGATATCGTGATCCAGCTGTCCTGTAATCTTGATGATGTGACCCCGGAGTTGCTGGGATACACGATGGAACGCCTTTTTGCAGCTGGTGCGCTGGATGTCTGGTACACTGCGATTCAGATGAAGAAATGCCGCCCGGGTGTGCTGCTGTCACTCCTGTGTCTGCCGGAGCAGCAGTACATTCTGGCGCAGTTGTTGATGCAGGAAACCGGAACGCTGGGGGTGAGGGTGGAATGTCTGCAGCGAATGGTGCAGAAACGTCGGGTTGAAACACGTGAGACCAGCTGGGGGACCGTGCGTTTCAAGGTCAGTGATAGTGGTTGCAAGCCGGAATATGAAGACTGCTGTCGGATCGCACAGGAATACACGTTGCCGCTGCACATGGTCCAGTGGGTGCTGCAGAAGGAGTATGATCGTGAACCCTGACCATGAATTGGCAGATCTGTTTCGTACCTCGGGTATGACCCTTGCCTTGGCTGAATCCTGCACCGGCGGAATGATTGCGGCCAGAGTGACGGCATCTCCAGGCTGTTCTGTCTGGTTCAGGGGCGGGGTTGTGGCATATGCTAATGAAGTGAAACATCAGCTGCTGGGTGTGCCGCACCTGATACTGGAACAGCATGGAGCAGTTAGTGAACCGGTGGCTCGGGCTATGGCTACCGGGGCACAGCAGCGATGCGGTGCTGATCTTGGGCTGGCAATAACCGGCATTGCCGGACCTGATGGCGGCACTTCGGACAAGCCGGTAGGGACAGTCTATCTGGCGTTGGCTGATCAGGATGGTTGCGAAGTTGTTCGCTGTCAGTTCAGTGGAGATCGTGCTGCAGTCCGGCAGCAGTCGGTTGAAAAAGGGCTTTTGATGCTCAAAGTACGACTTATGGTGTCGGAATCAGCCTGAATCCCTCCAAATTAGCTTGCTGCAGGCTGTTTTTGTATGGTACCTTTCACCCTCTTTTGATCTTTACCTGTACCAAGGAGGTACTTCTGTGAGCGATAAGAATAAGGCCATTGAGCTGGCCCTGTCTCAGATAGAAAAACAGTTTGGCAAAGGTGCCATCATGCGCCTTGGTAATGATGAGGCGCTGCCCGGTGTGGAGGCGATCTCCACCGGGGCGATTTCCCTGGACCTGGCGTTGGGAGTGGGGGGGGTGCCGAAAGGCAGGGTTATCGAAGTCTTTGGGCCTGAATCATCAGGCAAGACTACGCTTGCACTGCATATCGTGGCAGAAGCCATGAAACAGGGTGGTATTGCAGCTTTTGTGGATGCCGAACATGCCCTGGATATCGGGTATGCCCGCAAACTGGGGGTAAAAACCGACGATCTGCTGGTTTCCCAGCCCGATACCGGTGAGCAGGCCCTTGAAATTGCAGAAACCCTGGTACGCAGCGGAGCCATTGATGTGCTGGTGGTTGACTCGGTTGCAGCACTGGTACCCAAGGCAGAGATTGAGGGGGAGATGGGAGACTCCCATATGGGATTGCAGGCACGCCTGATGTCTCAGGCACTGCGCAAGCTGACCGGCATCATTTCAAAGTCAAACTGTTGTGTGATCTTTATCAACCAGATCAGGATGAAACTTGGGGTGATGTTCGGTAATCCGGAGACCACTACTGGAGGTAACGCCCTGAAATTCTACGCTTCAGTCCGTCTGGATATCCGCAAGATCGCCACTCTCAAGCAGGGAGATCAGGTGATCGGTTCCCGCACCAGGGTTAAGGTGGTCAAGAACAAGGTGGCCCCTCCTTTCAAAGAGGCTGAGTTCGATATCCTCTACGGTGAGGGGATTTCCCGAACCGGTGACGTGCTTGATCTGGCAGTCGAGAAAGGTATTATCGACAAGAGTGGCGCATGGTTCTCCTATAACAAAGAGCGGATCGGCCAGGGCAGGGAAAACTCCCGCCAGTTCCTGAAGGACAATCCGGCTATGCTGGCAGAAATTGAAGCCAGGCTGATGGAGATTATCAAGCCGGCACCAAAGGATGAAAAGCCTGTATAACGACATGGGGTTCGGAGGTGTTCCGTGGATCTGAACGAGATTCTTACCATTGCAGTCAAGGCACGCGGATCAGACATTCATATCAAGACCGGCTTGCCTCCGATTGTCCGGATTGACGGCAAACTGCACCCGATTCCCAACGCCCAGCGGCTTGGCCCCGACGTGGTCAGCAGCATCGCCAATATGATGATGAATGATCGCCAACGGAGAATATTCGAAGAAAACTCCGAGGTGGATATGGCCTATGCGGTGCCGGGGCTGGGTCGTTTTCGGGTGGCCTGCTACCGCCAACGGGGTACCATCGCCCTGGTGTTCCGGGCAATTTCGATGAAGATTCCAAGTCTGGAGGAGCTGAACCTGCCGCCGGTGCTGAAAAAACTCTGTGCGGAAGAACGCGGCCTGATTCTTGTCACCGGTACCACCGGTTCCGGCAAATCATCCACCCTGGCTGCCATGATCGATCAGATCAACAATAACCGGACCTGTAACATCATCACCATTGAGGATCCGGTGGAGTTCCTGCACCGGGATAACAAATGTATCATCAGTCAGCGTGAGGTCGGCACCGACACCCCGACTTTTTCCAGTGCCTTGAAAGGCGCCCTGCGGCAGGATCCGGACGTGATTCTTGTGGGTGAGATGCGGGATTACGAGACGATTGAGACCGCCATGACCGCAGCCGAGACCGGCCACCTGGTGATGTCTACCCTGCATACCATGGATGCACCGGAGACCATCAACCGGATTATCTCGGTCTTTCCCCCATATCACCAGCGCCAGGTACGGATTCAGATGGCAAGTATCATCAAGGGAATTGTCTCGCAGCGGCTGGTGCCGAGGGCTGACGGCAAGGGGCGGGTTCCTGCGGTGGAGGTACTGCTGGGGACAGCGCGAGTCAAGGAGTGCATCGATGATAAGGACAAGACAAAGCAGATCAAGGATGCCATAGCCCAAGGTTTTGTTTCCTATGGTATGCAGACCTTTGACCAGTCACTCATGAAGCTGTTCACCTCCAAGCTGATTACCTATGAAGAGGCATTGCGGCAGAGCTCCAACCCGGATGACTTTGCCCTCAAAGTATCCGGTATTTCGTCAACGTCAGACGCCTCGTGGGACAACTTTGAAAGTAAGGAAGCCAAGGTTGATGAGGTATTGAAAGAGGAAAAAATCACTGTTGATCGATTCTGATCAGGGACAGGAGTGCTATCTGGCGGCACTCCGACTGCTTTCCGGGCGAGACTATACCACCCAGAGGCTGCAGCGGAAACTTCAGTTGCGGGGGTTCGCAGCTTCTGATGCAAAGGCTTCGGTCGAACGTCTGGTTCAGGAAGGATACCTCAACGACCGGCGTTATGCCGACTGTTTCATCACCACAGCCAGAGAAAACGGACGGTTTACCGGTATTCGGCTGCTGCAGGAATTGAGGCGGCGAGGGGTACCGTCTGAACTGCTTGATGAGCTGTTGCGGGAACAGCCTGATCAGGATCGTGAGCTTGAACAAGCCCGAAGGCTTGTAGCTCGGCGCTACAGCAATTTTGATCCACAG
>CAZOTC010000147.1:0-6981 GCA_964582605.1 uncultured Geobacter sp.
CTTTCAGGAACTTCTTCAGGGACAGATTTTCCTGCTCTACCAGCGGGCTGAAATGGACCAGCACCCGGTTGACCCGGCGCAGGTCATCCAGACTGTTGATGTTGTACTGCTGGATGTTGGCCCAGGCGGTTTCGCAGATATCGGTGATCTGCATCCCGATCAAGCTGCTTACCGTGCGGGCCACCAGCCGCTTGTCATCAATGGCCGGGTAACGCTCCCGCACCCGGCTGACCATCCGCTGCCACAACTCCACCTCTTTCAGCTGCTCCAGGGTCAGGTAACCGGATTTAATGCCGTCATCAATATCATGGTTGTTGTAGGCGATCTCATCGGCGTAGTTGATCAGCTGTCCTTCTATGGAGGGAACCACGCCGGGCAGGAATTCGTCCAGAATCTTCGTGGGCACATCATGGGGCGAGGAATGCTTTAAAATCCCTTCCCGTACCTCCCAGGAAAGATTCAGGCCGTCAAACTCCGGATAGCGTTCCTCAAGCTGATCCACCACCCGGAAGGACTGATAGTTATGCTCAAACCCGCCGAAGCCCTGCATCAGCTGGTTCAACACCTCTTCACCGGTATGGCCGAAGGGAGTATGCCCCAGATCATGGGCCAGAGCCAGCGCCTCGGTCAGGTCTTCGTTCAGCCGCAGCCGACGTGCAATCGCCTTACCGATCTGGGCAACCTCCAGCGAGTGGGTCAGGCGGGTGCGATAATAGTCACCTTCATGGTTCAGAAAGACCTGGGTCTTGTACTCCAGGCGACGGAAGGCGGCACAGTGGATGATCCGGTCACGATCCCGCTCAAACACCGGGCGGGGATCATCTGACCCCTCATGGTGCTTGCGCCCCTTTGAGGCAGCGCTGGTACAGGCGTAAGGAGCCGGATCGGGGCGTTCGCTGTAGTCAAAAAAACCGAGACACTGTGTCATCCCACGATCTCCTTTCTTCCCTCAACCGATGATCAAGTTCCTCCCTTGTTTTAGTGCCAATCACCGGTTCTTTGAAAAGATCACTGACAGTATGCATTTTATCCCTCCTTCATCCTGAACACGTTGTATCATAGTCGAACTTATGGCAGAAGCAAGATTAACGACCAGAAACTAAAGGCCCCCTCCCATGACAAACCAGGAACTGCAAACTTTACTGAACCTTGACCGCTCCACCCTGCCAGAAGACGGCAGGCCGGAATTCAACCGGCTGATCTTCTCCCGTTCCCCCTATCTGCTGCAGCACAGCCGTAACCCGGTGGACTGGCGGGAATGGGGGCCGGAAGCACAGGAAGAGGCCCGCAGCCGCAACCTGCCGCTGTTTGTCTCCATCGGCTACGCAACCTGCCACTGGTGCCATGTCATGGCCCATGAGTCGTTTGAGGATGAGGAGGTGGCCGACATCCTCAACCACGCCTATATCCCGGTCAAGGTGGACCGGGAGGAACGCCCCGATCTGGACGAGTTCTGCATGGCCGCCTGCCAGACCCTGACCAACAGCGGCGGCTGGCCGCTCAACTGTTTCCTCAAGCCGGACGGCACCCCGTTTTATGCCCTGACTTACCTGCCCAAAGAGCCCCGCCGCGGCATGCCCGGCTTTCTGGAACTGCTGGAGAACATTGCCGGGGTCTGGCAACACAAGCAGGATGCGGTTGAACGTAATGCCGCCTCACTGATGGATGCCCTGAAGCAGATGGCGAACCACCCCACGGAAAATACGACGCCGGATCTGCAGAAACTGACCGATCAGGCCGCAGCAACACTTCAGCGAATCTACGATCCGCAGCACCACGGCTTTGGCAGTGCCCCCAAATTTCCCATGCCGCCGTACCTGCTGTTTCTGCTCAGCCGAAAAGCGACACAAGATCAGCAACCGGCGCTGAACAGCCTGAGGGCGATGCGGCAAGGCGGCATCTGGGACCAGCTGGGGGGCGGCATCCATCGCTACAGCACAGACCGGCACTGGCTGGTCCCCCACTTTGAAAAGATGCTCTACGACCAGGCATTGGTGGCCTATGCAGCGTTTGAGGCGTATTCTGTCACATCAGATCACTGCTACCTTGATATAGCTGCCAACCTGCTGGAGTTCGTTCTCAGTGAATTGACCTCGCCGGAGGGCGGTTTCTACTGCGGACTGGATGCTGATTCAGAAGGACGAGAGGGAGCCTGTTATGTCTGGCGCAAGGCCGAAATCGAGCACCTGCTGGGCGAAGATGCCGAGGCCTTCTGCAGGTGGTACGGGGTAACCGGAAGCGGTAATTTTGAGGGTACCGATGAACATGTGCTGTTTCAGGCACAGCCGGGACAACAACCACCAGCCAACCTGCATGAGCTTCACCAGCGTCTGCTGAGCGCCCGCAACCAACGACCGCAACCACTGCGGGATGTCAAGATACTGTCCGGCTGGAACGGCCTGATGATCGCCGCTCTGGCAAGGGGAGCGGCCCTGACCGGCAACCGGCGTTGGCAGGAAGCCGCTCGCAGGGCAGCGGATTTCATCAGCAGCAGTCTAACCCGCAGCGATGGTCGCCTGCTGCGCAGCTGGTGCAACGGCGGTCCGTCAACCATTGCCGGTTTTCTGGAGGATTACAGCTTTCTGGGGTGGGGATATCTGGAACTGTATCAAACAGACCGGTATCCTGCAGATCTTGCAGCAGCAGAGCAGCTCTGCCGGGGAGCGTTGCGCCTGTTCCGCCGGGATGACGGACTGTTTGCCACAGCCGGGGTTGATCAGGAGGCACTACCGGTCAGCCTGATCGACAGCCATGACGGCGTGATTCCGTCCGGCCCTGCGGCGCTGGCCATGAATCTGGCGCATCTGGCGTCGTTTAACACGGCATGGCAACCTGAGGCGGAACAGACGCTGCAGAAACTGCTGCCTTCAGTTGTCCGTCAACCGGTCAGCGGACTCTGGTTGCTCAGGGCGGGAATCAGCCTCCAAAGCAGGCGTTGATCGCCGCCTCAAGCTCATGGGCGATCAGCGGTTTGGCGATAAAGCCGTCAAACTCCGCACTTAAAAATGATTCATGATAATTCCAGCGGGCATAGGCGGTCTGGGCCACCACCGGAGTACGGGGCAGCCCCTGCTCGCGCTCAACGCGGCGGATCTCCTGCAACGCCTCAAAACCGCTCACAACCGGCATCTGAATATCCATCAGCACCAGATCAGGCCGGTGTTTTTGCCACAGTTCCAGAGCCTTTGCGCCGTCAGCAGCATACAGGACATGGTGCCCCATCTTTTCCAACAAGGACCCGGTGCTCCTGGCGGTCAGCTGGTCATCCTCCGCAAGCAGGATAGTCAGCTGCTGTTTCTGCTGCGCTGTTTCCTCCGCATCCTGACTTTCCTCCAGCGGCAGCTCCAGATGAAAGGTACTGCCGCTGCCGGGCCTGCTTTCCGCCCAGACCCTGCCGCCCAGTGCACCGGCCAGACGGCGGCAGATTGCCAGCCCCAGCCCCAATCCACCGTACCGGCGGGTGTTGGACATATCCGACTGCACAAACAGTTCAAAGATCTGTTCCAGTTTTTCAGGTGCAATGCCGATACCGGTATCGGCCACACTGAAGAGTGCCGTCAGGCTGCCGGACGCCTCCCGACGGCAGGCAAGGCGGAGCGTAACGCTGCCCTGCGGGGTAAACTTAACGGCGTTCCCCAGCAGACAATGCAGGATCTGCAGTATCCGCACCTTGTCGCCCAGCACTCTGCACGGCAGATCAGGCTCCAGCTCTTGCAGCAGCTTCAACCCTTTTGAGCGTGCCGCTGATTCATACAGCTGCACCGCCTCCCGCGCACACTGTTCCAGCGCAAAGTTCCGCTGCTCAACCGCGACCCCCAGCGACTCCATCCGGACCAGTTCAAGCAGATTGTTGACCAGGATCAGCTCATTGGCAGAGGACTCGTCAATCATCTGCAGATACCCTTCCTGCTCCTCATCCAGCCGGGTAAAACGCAACAGTTGGGCGCCGCCGATAATTCCGTTCAGCGGCGTACGCAGCTCATGGCTCAGGTTGGCCAACAGCTCCGACTTCATTCGGCTGGACTCCTCCGCCGCTGCACGGGCAACCTCCAGCTCATCCAGGGCCTTGCGGCGCTCAACAATGTTCCAGGTAGCATTCAGAAACAGTTCCATCTGTCGCACATCGTCTTCGTTATACGCATCCTGCTTGTTTCCCACCCCCACCACAGCAACAATCCGGTTATTACGAAAAATCGGCAGGTTCAGGTGGCGGGTCAAGGGTACATGCCCCTCCGGGTACCCTTTCTTCAACGGATTTTCAGCACGGTAATCGTTCGTGATGATCGCCTTGCGCTGACGTACCGCCTCGCCCCACAGGCCGGTTTTGTCCAGCTCGTACACGGTCTGCTTACGTATGATGCTGCACTCCGGCATCACCGAGGCAGACCAGGCGTACAGGGTAAACAGCCGACTGTTCTCATCATACATATAGATATAGCCGATACTGCTGTTCGTCAGGGGCAGAACCTCCTCCAGGGCTACATCAAGCAGATCGTTACATGAGGCCTGATCCATCTCATACAGCTTAAGCTGCGCAGCCTGGCGGCGATAATCCTGCAGCACCCTGGCCTGCAGACTGTTGTTCCACTCCTCAAGCTGTAGCTGTGCCCTACGCAAGGCCAGGTGGGTATTCACCCTGGCCATGACGACCGAAGGGTCAATCGGCTTGGTGATGTAATCCACGCAACCGGCCTCAAACCCCTTCTGCTGATCACCACTTTCCGTCAGGGCGGTCACAAAGATGACCGGAATATCGCGGGTCTCAGGTTGCTGCTTCAGGGCCGCGCAGACCTGATAACCGTCCATATCAGGCATCATGATATCCAGCAGGATAAGGTCAGGCCTGGCAGATGCAGCGACACTCAACGCCTTGGCGCCGCTTACAGCGACCTTCACCGTATAGGTGTCGGCCAGAACGGCGCCAAGAATATCAATGTTCTGGGGGATATCATCTACAATCAGAACGACAGCTTTTTTCCCGCTTTCCTGATGCATCTCCGATCAGGCTCCTTTGTCCGGCAATGTAGCAAGCAGTGTTTCAAGCAGCTCGAGCGCTTCGTCAAAGACAAACCCTTCGATCAGCTCCCCGATCCGGGTCCCCTGCTCAGCGAAAACAGCATCCAAGGCCGGTTTCAGTGCCTGGTAGGCCCGAAGCGCCTGCAGGTCGTCAGCGGCCAGCAGGGTGCGTAACTGCTGCAGCTGTCCGGCATCCGGCTCCCGGCCCTTCTCCGGCACGGACTGATCCAGTAGTACGGCAAGGGACTGCAACTGCGGAATCACCTCCTGAAGACGGCTGTCCAGCTCAGCGCAGCGTTGCTGCAGCACGGCAGCAGGCAGCTGTTCCTTCATCCCGCCTTCCAGTGCAGCAGACGCCTCCTGCACCGTGGTCAATCCCAAGGCTCCGGCCACCCCTTTCAGGGCATGGGCCAGCATCTGCGTCTCCTGACAGTCCCCTTCAACCATCAGCCTGCGCGCGGTCTCCGCATCCTCTCCGTGGTCTGCAGCAAAGCGTACCAGCAGCTCGGCCAGACGGCGTGCGTTGCCACGCACACTGCGCAGCCCGGTCGTCAGGTCAAGAGCGGAAACTGCTGCAAGGGCCTGATACAGCGGATCGTTCGGGGGCTCGACGCCGCTCACCCCGCAGACAGACAGATACGTACCGGGTGAAGCCGACCGGTCACTGGGCAGAGCAGAAGCGGCGCCTCGCGGCTTGATCCAGCGCTGCAGGGTCTGCATCAGCAGATCAGGATCGATCGGCTTGGTAACGTAATCGTTCATCCCGGCTTCCAGACAGCGTTCACGGTCCTGCTGCATCGCATTGGCGGTCATGGCCACAATCGGCAGCCCTGCCGGATCAGTCAATTTACGGATCTCACGGGTCGCGGCAACCCCGTCCATAACCGGCATCTGCATATCCATCAGCACCAGGTCAAACCGTTCCTGCTGCACCATCTGCAGCGCCTCCAGCCCGTTTCCGGCCAGTGCTACGCTGAAACCGGCATCCTGCAGCAGCTCAACCGCAACCTCCCGGTTCAGCAGGTTGTCCTCAACCAGTAACAGCCGGGCACCGGCAATCTCCGGGGGCAAGGCACTGACAGAAGGACTGATGACCGCCTGATCGCGCTCGGTGCGGTCGTCATGGCCCAGAAGGTCCATGATCGTGTCAAACAGCAGCGACTGCGTCACCGGTTTGATCAGCATCCCCTCAATGACCGAATCGGCTGCCAGCTGCATCACATCTTCACGACCGTGGGCCGTCACCATCACCAGATGGGGCTGTTGACGGCACTGCAGGTGGCTGATCGCCCGGGCTGCCGCAATCCCGTCCATCTCAGGCATGTGCCAATCCATAAAGACGATCCGGAACGGCATGCCGGACTGGTCGGCCCTCAGCACCGCACTGACCGCCTGCGCACCGGAAGAGGCGCACTGCACCTCAAAACTCATACTGGTCAGCAGACCTGACAGCACCTGTCGGGCCATCTGGTTGTCATCCACCACCAGCACCCGGGCACCGCGCAGATCAGGATGGGGGGCCAGCCTGCCCGCCCCCTTGCTGCCCGGCTGCAGACGGGCGGTGAACCAGAAGGTACTCCCGATCCCCAGGGTGCTTGAAACCCCCACTTCACCCCCCATCAGTTCGGCCAGCCGCCGGCAGATGACCAGCCCCAGACCGGTCCCCCCATACTGGCGGGTGGTTGAGTTATCGGCCTGCTGGAAACTCTGGAACAGGCGCTGCTGCTGCTCTTCACTCAGCCCGATACCGGTATCCTCCACCGCAAAGTAGAGCACAACCGCATCAGCTGTTCGCTCCAGCAGCTTGATCCGGATGACGATCTCCCCCTGCTCCGTGAACTTGACCGCGTTGGTGGTGTAGTTCAGCAGGACCTGCCCCAGCCGCAACGCATCCCCCTTCAGGAAGTTGGGCACATCATGGTCAAGCTGAATAATCAGCTCCAGCTGCTTGCTCTGCAGCCGGTC
>CAZOTC010000148.1:0-6841 GCA_964582605.1 uncultured Geobacter sp.
TCAGGGCCTCGGTAGACTCTTTGGTGATACCGTCTATATTTTTTATCTTGTCTGACATAGGTATTCTCCTTGAAAGTTCAGAGAAACGAGGATTTTTTCGCAAGGTCAAGGCAGGTTAGGATTCGGGCGGAGGCGTACGAAGCAGTACGCCGCACAACCGAATCCGAAACCTAACGCCGAGGTTGCGGAAAAAGACCGTTTCCTAGGCTGCTGCCTCAGCTTTGCCGACATTCTCCTCATCATCCACTTCCATAATGCCGAACTCCATCAGCAGATCTTCAAGCTCTTCCATCTCAAGCGGAGTAGGCACTACCAACATCTTGTTGTCGGCAATCTTCTGGGCCAGGGTACGGTACTCGTTGGCCTGCTTGTGCTCGGGGGAGTACTCGATAACGGTCATCCGGCGCAGTTCCGCACGCTGAACCTGATTGTCACGGGGCACAAAGTGGATCATCTGGGTGCCGAGACGGGCTGCCAGAGCTTCAATCAGCTCGTCCTCACGGTCGGTGTTACGGGAGTTACAGATCAGTCCGCCCAGACGAACCTTGCCGGAGGAGGCATACTTGAGAATACCTTTGGCAATGTTATTGGCAGCGTACATGGCCATCATCTCACCGGAGCAGACGATGTAGATCTCTTCTGCCTTGCCTTCGCGGATCGGCATGGCAAAACCGCCGCAGACAACGTCACCAAGAACGTCATAGAAAACAAAATCAAGGTCAGGGGTATAGGCACCGTTCTCCTCCAGGAAGTTGATGGCGGTAATAACACCACGGCCTGCGCAGCCAACGCCCGGCTCAGGACCGCCGGACTCAACACACTTGACATCGCCGTAGCCGACCTTCATCACATCTTCCAGTTCAAGGTCCTCCACCGTACCCAGCTCACGCACCAGGTCCATAACCGTATTCTGTGCCTTGGCATGCAGAATCAGACGGGTGGAGTCTGCCTTGGGGTCGCAGCCGACAATCATCACCTTCTTGCCGATGGATGCCAGACCTGCAACTGTGTTCTGTGTTGTGGTTGACTTGCCGATGCCGCCTTTTCCGTAAATAGCGATCTGTCTCATGATACTGCTCCTTTCACCCACCAATCTGTGGGCCCTTGGAATGTCTTTGGGGCAACGCAAAACGGCGCCCCAATCCCGTATGTAGATTGAAGGCGCCGTTGCCTTGCAGTTGATCAGTTTCAGTTTCAAAGATGCGATGTCTTGGCATAAGCATAGCCCGTGCCAAATCATTGTAAATGGATATTAAGCAATAATAACAGCATGTTGAATATTTTGAAAAAGTATGCTGTATACGATGTGTGACAGTATTGCTGTCTGGAGGGCAGGCGGGGTTGATCAAAATTGGGGCACCGCTGCATACACGCGATCTTCATGCAGCAGAACAGTCTTCGCAGCGTTGTGGTATACTGCCAATCACGAAGAATTAATGGCCCACATCAATGCTTTCAGGGATGACAAATGACTGAACTTGCTGTTTATGCCGAACTGTTGGACGCCAATGCCCGTGAGCAGATTGAGCTGATCCGGAATCACCCCGCCTTTGAGGGCAGGATCGCCATCATGCCGGATGCCCATGCCGGGGCAGGTTGCGTGATCGGTTTTACCGGCAGGTTTAGCTGTGGCGTGATCCCCAACATCGTGGGGGTGGATATCGGCTGCGGCGTTACAGCTGTGCCGCTTGGAGCGATAAGGCGGGTCAACTTTGCCGCATTGGACCGCTTTATCCGCCAGCAGATCCCACTGGGCATGACCTCCCGCAGGAACGACCATTTTCTGGCCGAATATGGCCTGCCCAAGGCGCTGGTCAGGCAGGCAACTGCGCTCTGCAAGAGGATCGAGGCGGATTTTTATGGGGCCGAAAAGATCAGTAAGTTCATCCCGCCACTGCTGCAGTTAGGCACCCTGGGGGGCGGCAACCATTTCATCGAGATCGGCCGGGATCAGTCATCCGGCACACTGCACCTGATCGTCCATTCCGGCTCCCGTAACCTGGGTAAACGGGTGGCAGAGCAGTTTCAGGCCAAGGCGCGGCGCTTCATGGAACAGCAAAAGATTCAGGTGCCGCGCGGACTGGAGTATCTGTCGCAGCAGGCAGGAGGGCACGACTACATTCGCTGCATGCAGGCTGCTCAGGCCTATGCCCGGCTGAACCGACGGATTATGCTGGCGATCATGGTAGGGTTCTTTGAGCAGGAACTGGATGAGACCCAGGTGGTGGAATCGGTGCACAACTACATCTCGGAAAAAGATGGGCTGGTCCGCAAGGGGGCCATCTCTGCCCATGCCGGTGAAGCGGTGATCATCCCGCTTAATATGGCAGACGGTACCATCCTGGGTACCGGCAGAGGGAATCCGGCCTACAACCGTTCAGCCCCCCACGGCGCCGGTCGTCTGCATGGCCGCAAGGAGATGTTCCGCAGGCTGAAGGAAGGGCAGTTCAGCATGCGCCAGTATGCCGAATCCATGCAGCATGTCTTCTCCACCTCCATCACCCGCGACACCTTTGATGAGAGCAAATTTGCCTACAAGCCGCCGGCCGCCATTGAACGGCATCTGCAGGAAACGGTTGAGATCAGGCAGATCCTGCAGCCGGTCTACAACCTCAAGGCTGCAGGGGACTGATGCGGCTTTTCATCCTGCCCGTCATGGCGCCCTGCTGAACGCCGGCGGATCAAGGCGGCCTCCTGCTCGCTGATCCCCAGAGAGAGCAGAAAGGCAAGGTGTGCCTGTGGAGCGCGACGTTCGAACTCATGGTGCCATTGCCACATGGCCAGATCATCCATCCCGGCTGCCCGCAGCATCTCAACCCAGGTCTGCTTGTCAATGGCGCAGGGCAGCGCGCCACCGGCCTGCACCTGCAGCATACCGGTCAACAGGCGCTGCTGGGCCTGCAATCCCCTGATCTCACCGCCGATTGCCTGCAGACGCTGCCGGATCACCTCATCCCCACCCTGCTCATTCAGCGCCAGCAGGCGGCGGATATCTTCTATCCCCAGCCCGGCCTGACGATAGGAACAGATGGTGGCAAGCCGCTCCCGGTCAGATAGTGAGTAGGAACGATACCCCGCCTCGCTGCGTCCACTGGGGGGCAGCAGGCCAATCTGATCGTAGTAAAGTAAGGTACTGCGGGAAAGGCCGAACTCCCGCGCCAATTGCGTTATGCGATACATACCGGATCCTGGAAATGGCCCCGGCTGTCCGGGGCCGTGCGTATACCTAGTTGTATTTGCTGCGTACTTCGGCAACCCGCTCAGGCGGCAATCCCAGCCACTCCAGAAAGTTCTGGTGCCCTGCAGGATTGTCCTGTTCAAATAGCCGGTGCCACTGCTGCATAGCTGCGTCATCCAGACCAATGGCCCTGAATCGGGCAACCCATTCCTCAACCGTTACCTGTGACTGCATGGTGTTCTCCTTATTCCCGTAAGTTGTATTTGTCATGGCCATGACAGACACCACGCTAAACCGTGCAGTAATAGACGGGTCAACACCTTTTTCTGGATTACCCCGACAATATTCGTCATTACGTGAGTTCCTGATAACGGAAACAATCTGTTGTATGATCATTGACCATCCCCACCGCCTGCATGAAGGCATAGCAGATGGTGCTGCCCACAAAGCGAAAGCCCCGTTTTTTCAGGTCTCGGCTCATGGCATCGGAAATCGGTGTACTGGCCGGAACCTCTGTGATAGTGCGCCAGGCATTGCGGATCGGCACACCATTAACAAAGCGCCAGATGTAGGCATCAAACGAACCGAATTCCTCCTGTACCTTCAGGAAGGCTCGAGCGTTGTCGATGGTGGCGGCTATCTTCAACCGGTTGCGGATAATGCCGGGGTTCTGCAGCAGCTCTGCCTGCTGCTGATCAAAGCCGGCCACCAGTGCCGGATCGAATCCGGCAAAGGCGGCGCGATAGGAGGCCCGTTTACGCAGCACCGTAATCCATGACAGCCCGGCCTGGGCTCCCTCCAGAATCAGAAACTCAAACAGCAGCCGGTCATCATGCACCGCTACACCCCATTCATAATCATGGTAGTCGCGGTAGAGCTGGTCATTGCTGACCCAGGCACAGCGGATCGGTTGGGGGAGGGACGACATCTGTCCGTTACCGCAGGGACTTGCTGCAGATGCTTTCAATCTGCAACATGAATGCTTTGAGTGTGGCGCTATCCTGCATCACTTTTGCACAGTGACCGGACAGGGGCACCCTTTCAGTCTGGCCGCAATCTTTGCCACATGCGCCCCCTGGAAGCGGGCAATGGCCAGCTCGTTTTCCGACGGCCGGCGTGAGCCGTCGCCACCTGCCAGTGTGGTGGCACCGTAGGGGGTACCCCCGGTGATCTCGGTCATATTCAGCAGCCGTTGCTCCGCATAGGGCACACCCACAATGATCATGCCGTGGTGCAGCAGGGTGGTATGGAAGCTGGTAATGGTGGTTTCCTGGCCGCCATGCTGGGTGCCGGTGCTGACAAACACGCTGCCCACCGTGCCTACCAGCGCACCTTGCATCCAGAGCCCGCCGGTCTGATCCAGAAAATTACGCATCTGGGCCGCCATGTTGCCAAAACGGGTCGGTGTGCCGAAGATCAGGGCATCGGCATCGGCCAGCGCATCCACCGTGGCGATCGGGATATGGGCAAATCCGGCCCGGGCTGCCTTGGCGCCATGTTTCTCCAGCAGCTCATCCGACATCAGTTCCGGTACCTGCAGCAGTTCCACACTGCAACCCTCAACGCTTCTTACCCCTTCGGCCACTGCTTCAGCCAGCTGATAGACGTGGCCGTAGGTGCTGTAGAACACGATCTTGATCTTTGTCATGACGGATCCTCCTTTTCGGGTGCTTGTCCGTGTCACAAGTATACGCCATGGGTGCCGTAACAACAAGGCTCTGCATGGAACCTCCACAGGCAACTGTTTTACGGTTATATTTCAACCTTGCAAACCGACAATTGTCTGGTACACTCTCAACACAATCATCCGGCACGGTTCAGGTAATCCATGCACCAGCGACACTCCACACAACGCCATCTCGTTTTCATCTGCAGCCTTTTATTGGTGCTGGCGGTCTCCTGCCAGGCGCTTTTCGCCGCTCCCCCCAAGCCTTCGCGGGTGCTGGTGATCAACTCCTATCATGACGGCTATCGTGGTTCTGACGACATGCAGGACGGATTTATCAGCACCCTGCGCAAGGGATTGCCGAATGTTGACCTGACCGTGGAGTATCTGGATGCCAAGCATCACAGCGGTCCGGACTACCAGCGTAAACTGCTGGAACTTTTGCAGTTCAAATATCAAAAAAGGCCGTTTGACCTGATCTTTGCCTCCGATGACGACGCCTTCAACCTGCTTGAGTCACACCGTGATCGCCTCTTCCCCGGCGTACCGGTCATCTTTGCCGGCACCAACTTCTTTGATCAGTCTCGTCTGCAGGGACGGCAGCTGATTGCCGGTGTTGATGAGCGTCCCAGTTTTGACCAGACCTTGCAGTTGCTGCTGCAACTGCAGCCCGGAACCCGCGAAATCCTGGTGGTGCGGGATGACTCGCTGCCGGGCAGGATTAATGCTGACGCTTTCCGGAAGGCGTCAGCGCCGTTGCAGGAGAAGATCAGATTTACCAGTCTGGCAGGCCTGACCATTGAAGAGCTGCTGGCGGAGGTCCGGAAGGCCAAGCCCGGCACGGTGCTGTTCTTCTTTGTCTCCTTTATCCGGACCGCCGGCGGTGAAATCGTCGGCAGCAATCAGGTGCTGAAGCAGCTATCTGATGCTTCTCCGGTACCGATCTACGGCGGTTGGGAGTTCAACCTGGGGCATGGGATTCTGGGCGGCCATCTGGTAGATATGTACCAGCAGGGGGTTGCAGCTGCTGAACTGGCGCTGAGGGTCCTGCAGGGCACCCCGGTCAGGGAACTGCCGTCCCTGTCACCCAGCCCCAACCGCACCATGTTTGATTACCGGCAGCTGCAGCGGTTCGGTATTGCCGAGTCCAGCCTGCCTGCCGGCAGTATCGTCGTCAACCGTCCGCCAGTCTTTTGGGAACAGCACCGTTTTGAACTGTTGACCTCGGCAATCATCGCTCTGGCACTGGTGCTGGGACTGATCTATCTGCGGCTGTTGAACAGCCGGAAAGAGCTGCGCTTAGCCTTTGAAAAGTTGCAAGGTACGACCAGTGCCCTGCAGCAGAAGACCGATGAACTGGACCGGTTCTTTACCAGCAACCTTGACCTGTTCTGTATTGCCGACACCAGCGGCAGGTTTGTACGGATGAACCCGGCATGGGAGCAGCTGCTGGGCTACCCGCTGGATGAACTGACCGGAAGGCCGTTTCTGGAGTTTATCCATCCCGATGATCAGGCCAGGACGGTTGCCGCAGTAGGGAAGTTGTCGGATCAGCAGGCCATTACCGGATTTATCAACCGCTACCGCCGCAAGGATGGCAGCTACGTCTGGCTGGAATGGCGCTCCCAGCCGATCGGAGAGCTGATCTACGCCACGGCCCGTGACATCAGCGAGCGTAAACGTTACGAGGACGAGCTGAAAAAGGCCCGTCAGGCAGCAGAGGCGGCCAACCAGGCCAAATCAGATTTTCTGGCCAATATGTCCCATGAGATCCGTACCCCGATGAACGGGGTTATCGGTATGACCCAATTGCTTCGCTACACCTCTCTGACTCCGGAGCAGGCTGAATATCTGACCAGCATAGAGCTTTCTGCCGACAATCTGCTGTGCCTGATCAATGATATCCTCGACTTTTCAAAGGTAGAGGCCGGTAAAATCACGCTGGAGAGTGAGCCGTTTGATCTGTACAAGGCGATTCGGGAGGTGACGGTTACCCA
>CAZOTC010000149.1:0-6774 GCA_964582605.1 uncultured Geobacter sp.
CTTTACCCCCTGCTTTGCAACTGTTTGCCGTAGATTCTGCCCCTGGTTGCTGCCCTCGTATATGTGAGACAGTAGTTTTTACAAGCTGGTTCAGGCCTTTAGATGCGGTTTTCTATACCGGCCCTTATCTTGGCCAAGCAAAAGTAAAACCTGTAAAAACCACCGCCGTATATAAAATACAGAGATGCTTTCCAAGCATCTATTTAATACGCAACAAAATCAAGGAGGAAAGGGTGAAACATTTGGAAGACGTGCCGCCGGAGGAACAGACGTTTGAAGATCCACGCAGAAAATACCATCCGGTACAAGGCAGCAGCCGGCCGCTGGTTATCCTTGCCTTGTCCGCGTAAAGCTTATAGAGAACACCCACATTTCCCCAATGAACCCCTCTGAAGAGAGCCTTGAGTCCCTTGTTTCGCTGTATCATCAGGCCCGTTACCAGGAGATGGAGCAGCAGGCTCGTGATATGGCGAACGGTTTCCCGGATTGCGGCTTTGTGTGGCAGGCGCTTGGTACGGCGTTGTACCTGCAGGGCCGCATTGCCGAATCCATAGCGCCGTTGCGGGAGGCGCTCCGTTTACAGCCAGACGACGCCGATACGCACAATACTCTGGGGATTGCCCTGCAGATGGACGGCAGGTATGCCGAGGCTGAGGCAAGCTACCGCACGGTGCTGGAATACCGGCCCGACCATACAGGTGCCCGTAACAATCTGGGTATTGTGCTGAGCGCCCAGGGGAAACATGCGGAAGCCGCACTATGCTTTCGTACGGTGCTGGCCCGCATGCCGGACTATGCCGAAGCCTGGAACAATCTCGGCATCTGTCTGTACGAACAGAACCTCTTTACCGAAGCCGGCGAGGCGTATCACCAGGCGCTGCATATCCGGCCCGGCTATGCGGAGGCGTACAGCAACCTGGGGAATGCCCTCAAGGCAGGAGCGGGTCACCACAGAAAACGGAATCTAAAGTACGCTAAGGATTTTTGATTGACCTTAATGGCCTGAATTTACTCTGCTCTGTTCTTTTCCCCTGTTTCCATATGTAGTCCCCGCTCAGGTTGATATGTTCCCACCCAAGAGGGGACAAATTTCTCAGTAGTTTGTCATTAACCTTCTGGCCATGGTCACGTAAGGCCTGCACTGCCTTTTCCAGATAAACCGTATTCCACAGGATGATGGCAGCAACTACCAGATTCAAACCACTCGCGCGGTGTCGCTGGTGCTCAAAGCTGCGATCTCTCATTTCACCAAGCCGGTTGAAGAATACGGCTCTGGCCAATGCATTCTTGGCCTCACCTTTATTGAGCCCGGCATTGACCCGCCTACGCAAATCCACATCCTGGAGCCAGTTCAGCGTAAACAGAGTCCGTTCAATTTTACCAAGTGTTAGCGGCCATGAAACCGCCCGCGATCTTGGCTTTGTGCGGGCGATAGCCTGAACTCACCTTTTCTGTCTTTCTCTTTCAGCTTCTTCTCGTCTTTCTTCCCTTCATTTTTCTCCTTGATCCTTCTATGACCTTTTTCCGGAATCCTTGTTCCGGAGGTGGCCATTGTCCAAGCAGTGTGAATTCTGCGGCAAGTACTTTGTCCCTGATCCTCGTGTCGGTGACCGCCAACGGGCCTGTTCTCGTTCTCCTTGTAAAAAGGCCCGCAAGCAATCAGCACAACGCCGCTGGGTAGATGATAATCCCGGATATTTTTGTGGCCGTTATCCAGAACTGAAAGAGAGGCGGCACAAGCAACATGCTTTGTCTTCCCCGGTGATACAAGACAAGATACCCCCTGCAAAGCCAGTGTTTAAGATGGTTTGCTGGCTACCGGTCACATGTCTTTCGATGATACAAGACGAGATAACCCTGCGACGCCTTGCAAGTAGTGAGTTTGCAGCCACTGGTGTTACCCGGCGGATGATACAAGACACGATGGCCCGCTCCCCGTGATCGGTTTTATGCTGGCTTCCAATTCTTATGTGTCTGGAGGCCGCCATGATTGATACCGAATCTGCTGCAAAAGTGCTGGCGCTGTATCAGGTGGAGAAGCTGTCCATGCGGCAGATCGCCGAACAGTGCCAGATGTGTGCAAAGACTGTTTCCAGTATCATTCGCCATCAAGGGGTACAGCCACGCCACGCTACTTCCGCTATTCTCATCACGCCCTATATGCGGCTTCTGGAAACCTGGTATGCAGAGTATCCCAGGCTGAAAGCCTTGCAGGTGTTTGAGCGTCTTACCTCTCTTGGCTTTACCGGCAGCTATACTACGGTGAAGCGGGCAACCCGTATGCTGCGGGCCAGGAAGCCGGTGATGTTCCACGAGCGGGTGCTGGTACCGGGGGAAGAGGCGCAGGTTGACTGGATGGTACTCAATCTCCCCTGGGGCACGGTGTACGGCTTTGTCTATATCATGGCCTGGTCACGCTTTCTGGTTGTCCGCTTCTATCCCCGCATGACCTTTGAGTTCTTTCTGGATGGCCACCTTGAGGCGTTCCGGGAGTGCAACGGCGTTGCCCACGGGCTTCGTTTCGATAATCTGAAGAGTGTAGTGCTTGCCAGGAAGCCGGTGCTTCGTCTCAATCCCCAGTTTGTTGATTTCTCCTGTCACTTCGGATTTGCCATTGTCCCCTGTACCCCGTACCGGGCCAATGAGAAGGGACGGGTTGAACGGGTAATTCGGGATATCAGGTCGTTTCTCTATGACAAGCATCCCCGTGATCTGCCTGATCTGAACCGGATGGTTACAGAATGGTGTGCTGTCCGCAACAGTACTCCCCATGGTGTGACCGGCATGAGTCCAGCCACGGCACTGCGGGATGAACCGCTGAAGAAGCTGCCGATGATTTCCTATCCGGCACGACGTACGGATACGGCGCTTGTTTCAAAGACCGGTTTCGTTGAGCTGGATACAAACCGCTATTCGGTTCCTTCCCGCTATTGCGGACAACGTGTGACGGTTGCCTTCTATCCAGAAAAGATCGAGGTGATCGCCAATTCCCACCAGGTGGCCACACATAAGCGTTCCTTTGCAAAGAAACAGACCATAGAACATCCCACCCACCGCACAGACCTGCTTCAGATAACGCCTGCCTACAAGGAGAAACGGATCTATGTGCTGATGACCAGGATGGATGCCGACATTGAACGGTTTGTCTCAATCGCTGCAGAGGATGGCCATGTGGCGTTTACAAGTACCCATATCCTGTTCAGGCTGCTAGTGCAGTTTGGTAAACCCTGTCTGCTTTCTGCAGTAAGAGAGGCACTCTCCCAGAAGATTACCCGGCCTGATCTGGTGGCGGCGATGCTGGCACGTCCGGTCTCGCCGGTTGCCTGTCCGGTGACACCACACAATGGAACCCTTATGACCATTTCCTATGAGGAAAGGAGCCTTGCCTGCTATGACCCGACTTGATGAGCTGTGGAGCAGTTTCAGGCTGTTGACGGATAAGGAGTCAATTACCAAAGACGAACTGACTTTTCTGGAGCGGTTTCTTGCCAATGAAAGCAAGCTGCGCGATCAGAAGAAGATCAGTTACCTCTTGGCCAGGTCTGGTATCAAACGGGTGAAAGTGCTGGGAGACTTTGATTGGAAGTTTAATCCGACAATCCCCAGAGAAAAGCTGCTTGCCTTCATGGCCCATCCCTGGCTGAAAGAACCGTGCAATCTGGTGCTGATCGGACCGGCCGGTGTGGGTAAGACCCATCTGGCTCAGGCGCTGTGCCACGATGCGGTGATGAAGGGCCAGCAGGCATTATTTATTTCACTGTTTGATCTGATGGCAAAGATATCGAAGGCAAACAGTCTCTATAACGCTATCGAGTTCTACGCCAAGATTCCGGTTCTGTGCCTGGATGAGGTGGGCTATGCCTTCCCGTCAAAGGATCAGGCGGATGCCATCTTCCAGGTGATTGCCAAACGGGCGGAAACCAAGACAACGATCATGACGACCAATCTGGTGCCGTCACAGTGGAATAAGGTGTTTGATTCGACTACCGCCACTGCCATTCTTGACAGGCTCTCGATGAATGGGACGTTCCTGACTATGGAAGGGAGGTCATATCGAAGCAAAAAATAGGGCCACGAGGCTGATTACCTGCACAAAAAAACAAATGCCAAAGAACAAGGGGCCGGTACACACCAAATCCAGGCCAAAATGGGGAGCTGTGACTTTACGCAGAAGACCAGATGTAGTGGTGCGTCCTGTTCATGAAACAATACGCCCGCAGGTGGCCAGGATTGACGGCGGTTCGATGGCCGCTAACACCAAGTTCACGTAACGCTACGGCCAGACCGTTCTGCCTTGGATAGCTTCCGATTTTCCGCAGGATCAGTGAGGCCGTAACCACGCCGCTTTTAATCGATCCCGCCAGCCGCAGGATTTCATCCCAGTGACTTTGAATCTGCCGGATGTTGACTGCACCGCCAACCAGCGGATCAAGCGTGGGGTATTTTATCTTGCTGTCAGGCGGGTACAGCTTCTTCTCCGCCAGATCCCGTATTCTGGGAGCAAATCTAAAACCAAGCAACTGCATCAGGGCAAACACATGGTCAGTGAAACCGGCTGTATCGGTATAATGCTCCTCAATCTGCAAATCCGACTCGTGGTACAGCAACCCATCCAGCACATAGGTGGCATCCCGGACGCCTACATTGATCACCTTGGTATGGAACGGAGCGTACTGATCTGATATGTGCGTGTAAAACGTTACACCCGGCTCGGTTCCGTATTTCAGATTCACCTGTCCGGTACGTTCGGCATGGCTCCCGGACTTGAATCTCTGACCATCTGATGAAGATGTTGTGCCGTCACCCCAGTTAGCAGCAAAAGGATGCCGGTACTGCTCGTTGACCAACTCTGCCAAGGCGGCGGAATAGGTCTCATCTCTGATATACCAGGCCTGAAGCCACGACAATTTCTGATAGGTGGTGCCTGGACAGGATTCAACCATCTTGCTGAGGCCCAGATTGATGGCATCAGCAAGAATGGCGGTCAGTAGCAGTTGCTTGTCCTTAGCCTCATTGCCACTTTTTACATGGATGAAGTGTCTGGTAAACCCTGTCCATGCATCTACTTCCAACAACAGCTCAGTAATCTTGACGTGTGGCAGCAGATCATAAGCCTGTTTCATCAAGCTGTTGGCCTCTTCAGGCACAGCACTGCTCAGCGGTGATATTCGAAGGCCTGAACTGCCGATGGTTGCCTCCGGCAATTCATCCTGCGCTGCCAACTGCTCAACAGTAGCTAACTGCTGTGACAGGAGTTGTAATCGTGCATCGAGGTAGCACTCACAATCGCAATCAATAGCCAGCCCCAATTGGTCAGACGCTTTCATCTTATGGAATCTGGGCAACGGCAACAGATATTCATTGAAGTCCCTGAACTGACGGGAACCTTGCACCCAGATATCGCCTGAACGCAGTGAATTTCGGAGTTCTGACAACAGGCAGAGTTCATAGTAGCGCCGGCTGATACCATCGTCGTTAAAAACCAATGCCCGCCAGCGTTTGCGAATAAACCCAGTCGGTGCATCTTCAGGGACTTTGCGCTGTTTGGATCTGTTCAGCTCTTTGAGGAGATCAATCGCTTCAAGGATTTCTTTAGCTGTAGGAGCTGCGCGCAGTTCGATGGTTTCCAGAAATGCCGGTGCATAGCGCCGAACCTGTGAGTAGTTGTCGCCAATAAGATGCAGATAGTCAAAGTCTTCTGACCTGGATAATGTCTGGGCCTCGGAAACGCTCTTGGTGAATGTATCCCACGGGATAATGTCTTCAATGGCGGCGAAAGGGTCCATGCCAGTCTGTTTGGCTTGGATCAGGGCCTGGCCGATCCGACACAACAGGCGAACTTTGTCATTGATCTCCTTGCCGGACTGCTGGAACTGCTGTTCGTGACTCCGCTTCGCTTTGCTAAAGAGGCTACCGATGATTCGGTCGTTCTGGTCAATGATCTCATCGGTGACAGTGGCCTGCAATTCCATGATAACAGCAGCAAGGGTGGCATAACGGCGCTTCTGCTCGAACTTGCCCAGATCCTGCGGGGTCATCTGCCTCCCTTCACGGGCAATTTTCAGAAGGCGATTCTGGTGGATGGATTTCTCCAAACCATCCGGCAAACCAAACGATCGGAGTATCTGCAGTCGATCAATGTGTTCCAGAATATGCCGGGCCTTGGCGGTTCCGGTTGGCTGCCGTAGCCACGACAAAAGGGTTACGCTCGATTCAGGCTTAAGTTCCAGCAGAGAGTCAAGGGATTTTAAATTTGCCTGAGTCAATGGCTCTGTGAGGGTATAGTAGATACGGCGTGTTGCTTTGGTGATAGCCTCAGCACAGATGCGTTCTATGACATTGATTGAAGGCAGGAGTATTGAGTGACTGCGTAGGTGCTGAATGAGTGCTTCAGCGAGTACAATCCCTTTGTCGGTTTGCCAGGCAAGATATTCAAGACTGCTGACAGTGGATGGAATATGATCGTTGGTAAAAGTCTTGAAGCCATAGACAGACTGAATCTCCAAAGCATGTTCCCGGCGCGTTTCAGCGCGTCGGGAATATTTAGGCCACTCATCAGCGGCAGCATCAGTCTGTTGGGAAACTATGCGCAGTATGGCCGCATCAGGTTCCCATTCTAATGGTAGTGCAACACCTGGATAGCGCATGTAACATAGCTGGACGCCAAACCCCAGCCGATTAGCAGCGCCGCGGTGTTGCTGTATGATTGCAAAATCTGTTTCGCTAAAACTGTAGAGCCTGATCAGGTCACAACTGTCTTGTGGCAACGCAAGG
>CAZOTC010000150.1:0-6709 GCA_964582605.1 uncultured Geobacter sp.
CAGTCCACAGATGCAGAGTTTTGTGACCTTGTGGTCCCGCAGGAATGTCTCCAGAGGCGTACCGTCAGTGGTAAGCCCCTCAAAGGCGGAGTATCCGTCTGATGACAGGTCAGTCCCTTTTGAGAAGATGACCGCTTCCGGAGGCAGGTTGAGCAACGGATGAAAGGCAGCTCCTGCTGTTTCACGGACACAATGGACCGGCCATAGACCGCCAAACTCCCGAAAGTGCCCGGTGTCCGGCAGATGCCAGTCACGGCTGGCCAACACCGGCAAACCGGCTTCGCTAAAGGAGCGCACAACCTGGTTCGTTGGACCGATTACCCGGTCTCCGTTCGTGATCTGGAGAGCGCCGCCCGGACAGAAATCATTCTGCAGATCAACAATCAGTAATGCAATTTTTTCCGTCACGGCACCCGGTTCCCTTCTGTCGCAGCAGCAACCAGCTGCGTCGTAAGATCATGCAGCGCTTTTGAAATACAAACTGAATAGTGGTCAGGGGAATGCAGACGCAAACAGCCCTCGGGTACTGCTGCAAGCTGGCGGCGGCTGCGATCAGACATTCCGGACAACGGCTCAGGCTCTATTGTCCGGCAACCGTCCCGCATGAAAACCTGGCGCAGGTCATGCAAGACGACGTCCGGCTGAAGAAGCGTCTGTTCCTGTTGCTTGTTGCTATCATACATCAGATCGCCGACCGCAGGTTCATCCTGTTCCAGACAGATCAGATCCTGCACCATGCCGCCATCCGGACCAAAGGCTCGCACCAGCCGTTTTCTGCCGGGGAACGTAGTCTTGACACGGTCACTGGTCAACTTCAATTTCGGTCTTCCCGCTATCTCAACCAGTTTATAGACCCCGCCCAGCGCTCCGCCCCCCTCACCACCGCATGTTGTCAGTTGCGTACCTACGCCATAGATATCAATCCGCCCGCCTGCCGCCGTTATGGCTTCAATCCGGAATTCGTCAAGATCATTGGAGGCCACAATTTTTACATGAGCCAAACCGGCCTCATCAAGCAGCCTGCGGCTTTCCCGGGAAAGTGTCGCAAGATCACCCGAATCAAGCCTGATGCCGCGCAGCTCATGACCGGATTCCCGCAGCTCCCTGGCCACAATGATTGCGTTGGGCACTCCGCTCTGCAAGGTGTCATAGGTATCCACAAGCAGTATCGTGTTGTCGGGGAAGGTTGCTGCATAGGCCCGAAAGGCGCTCAGTTCGTCAGGAAACGCCTGCACCCAGCTATGGGCGTGGGTGCCGCGTACCGGAAGGCCGTACTGCATACCGGCCAGGAGGTTACTGGTACTGCAGATCCCTCCGACACAGGCAGCTCTGGCACAGGAGAGTCCGCCGTCCGGCCCGTGGGCCCGACGCAGACCAAACTCGATCACCTCTGTCCCTGCAGCGGCACGGTTGATCCGGGCCGCCTTGGTGGCAACCAGGGTCTGAAAATTGATGTTGTTTAACACCGCCGTTTCAACAAACTGTACTTCGGCCAGATTCCCCTCTATGGTCACCAACGGTTCTCCGGCAAACACCACAGTTCCTTCCGGAACGGCCGTCACACTACCGCGAAAACGGAACTGACGCAGCCAGGTAAGAAACTGCGGACGGAATAGGTTCAAACCCTTCAGATAGTCCAGCTCTTCTGCAGAAAAATGCAGTTGTTCAAGGTAAGCAAGAACCGGTTCCAGTCCGGCAAAAACCGCATACCCTCCCTGAAAAGGGTTCGCGCGGAAAAACAGGTCAAAGGTGGCCCTTTGTTCCGTCATCCCCTGTTCAAAGTAGCCTGCCAGCATGGTCAGTTCATACAGATCTGTCAGTAACGCTGAATAACGCATCCCGGTACCTTTTCACATCCTCTTTCTGCCGGCGTGGTCGCTACCCTGTCACCGCTACAGGTGCACCTCTGCCAACGCATACCACCAGGCTGTTACCACAAGCATAACACTGAAAAACGCCAACAACAGATTCAAGCGACGGCCTGGATAGCCATAACGGATATGCAGGCATTCCACAAGAACTCCAAGCAGATTGCCTGCCAAAAAACCGAATAGATGCGCCCCGAGGTCGGTATTTTCCCCTTCAGTCCCAAGGATTGCCAGCAGAGCAACTGCCGCAGCCACCGGCAGCGGCCAACGCCGAAATGAGTGATGGCGATAGCGTACCATACTGATGGCTGACAGAACACCGATTGCGCCAAAGACCGCTGTTGAAGCCCCGACCGAGTTGTGAGCAGGGGGTTGCAGCATAACATTGGCAAGATTCCCCAGGATACCGGCTCCGAGCAACATGGTCCAGGCCGGCCCGGATCCGAGCTGGCGACAGAGCAGGATGACAAAGACCCCACCGATACAAAGGTTCCCGAGCAGATGCTGCAGATCGCCATGCAACGTCAGTGCCGTCACAAGGCGCCACCACTCACCATCCTTGATTTTTCCGGACTGCACCATCCCAAGCTGGAGCCAATCCGGAACCGTACCGTTGAGGACAAGAATGTCTGTCTGGACAAGATTGTGGAAGATGGCCAGCAAAATCAGGACGGAAAGGCTTGCCAGAAGGTTTTCAGTGTGAGGATGCGGTGATGGTGCAGGCGGGGGCCAGTTCCGGTTTTGCTCTTCAAATGTCCGGATTTCAGAGAGTGCCTCAGCCTGGTGCCCCTCCGGCACCAGCAAGCACCATTCAGGCCGGCTGTTTTCCAGCAGATGGGGAATACCCCGGGAAGTCAGCACCAGAGACCACAGACGCAGATGTTGTCTGGTCGGCCGCTGTACGGCAACGGCCGGATCGGTCTGCAGAACGATCCAGTCTGATTGCTGTGTACTTTCCAGAGAACGATTCTTTTCCATATCATAACGTTGATGTTAAGCGTTGAGGCGTATATGAATCTTTTTTAAACACGCGCGACAAGAGCATGAACCAGCACAGCGCCACCAGAGCCAGAGCACCGGAAACAGCATACCCGACAGCATAACTGACCGACTTCAAGGCGACCCCCATGGCCGTTGAACCTGCCATCATCCCCAGAAAAACACAACTGTGATACATCCCCATTGCCAGTCCGCGCTGCAGTACCGGTACCTGTTCAGCTATCAGGGCTCCAACGGCGGTGTAGATAAGGGCCATGCCGATACCAAGCAAAACCGTACAGACAAGCATGTTCATCATCTGTGCTGCCAGTCCCAGCAAAGCAAGGGCAGATGCAAGTACAACCATGCCGAGAACGACAATCAAACGACGGTCGATCCTGTCTGCAATGATACCGATCGGAATTCTGCAGACGACATTCGTCATTGCCTGCACGGCAAACAGAACTCCTACCTGGGCAGGGGCAACGCCGTGTGAGAGCGCTGAAAGAGGCAGAAAGGTCAGGAACACGCCATACCCGATGCAGCTGCCAACAGTTGCTACCAGACAAGCCAGAAAAAAATGATTACGCAACAACAGCAGGCTGCCGCCAACGACAGAGTGAAATTCCGACCTGTGCCTGGATATACCCTTAGGCAGCAACAGTACGGCAAACAGGGTCACCGCCGTAGACAGACCTCCGGAAACAAGAAAAACTTCACGCTGACCGATTGTTTCGGCAAGCAGTCCTCCTGTTGCCGGCCCCAGGGTCATTGCCAGATAACCGGCTGTTGTATACCAGCCATAGGCCTGTCCAAACTTTTCAGGCGGTACAACATCCGCAACCAGTGAAAGCATTGCCGGTGCAAATGCTGCCAGCCCCACACCAAAAAGGATATAGACAGCAGCCATCTGGAGAGGCAGCCAGCAAAGCGGAATCAAAAGTGAAGACAGGGCAATGGCAAGAGAACCGATAATGACAGGTGTCTTTCTGCCGACACGATCAGCCAGCAAGCCGGCCGGGATCGATAACAGCCCGGCAGTCAAGGTGAAGGCACCGCTGATTATACCCACCTGGGCCGGACCGGCACCCAACGAAGTCGCATATAACGGCATAACCGGCAAGCGCAGGTAAGAACTGAAAAATGCAACGGCACCAATCAGACAAAGCACGATAAAAGGCATGAGATGTTGCGCACGTTCCGACACGTTCAACCCTTCACATGACAAAGCGCATAATGATAAAAATTCCTATCATGACAAGACCGACGGCAAACTTGCCCGCCAATCCAACAGCAAGCCCAACCACGGTGCCAAACCCGGCACGGCCTGCCTCATCCATGGTACGCTGCAGCGACAACTCTCCAATAACTGCCCCAGCAAACGGACCAAACAGGATTCCGGGAATACCAAAGAAGAGTCCTGCAACACCGCCAACTGCTGCGCCGATCACAGCCCGGTTTGACCCGCCGTATTTTTTTACCCCCAGTACTGAAGCAGCAAACTCAACCAGATAGGTAAGGCTTGTCAGTACTGCAAGTATCAGCAGCGTCCAGAGTCCGATATACTGAAAATCCTCTGCCCATGCCCCGCAGAGTAACCCGAGAAACAGGACAGGAGCACCGGGCACGATCGGCAGCAGTAATCCTGCCAAACCGGTAACCGTCAGAACTGCTGCAAGAATCCAGAGTATCAGGGATTGGTCCGGCATGGCGGCAACCTCTCGCGCTACTGTTCGGTCATCAGATGGACGGTTTTATCGGCAATCATCCCCCGGGAAGCTGCCTCTCGTCACCAGGAGAACGGTCGGTAATCAGTATGCCGTCCAGATGGTCAAGTTCATGCTGGACTATCCTGGCAATAAAGCCGGTAAATGTCTGTTGGTGCCTGCTACCGGCAAGATCACGCCAGACCGTATCGACATCAAGGTGACGCGAGACCGGCAAACGCAGACCGGGAACGCTCAGGCATCCTTCCATACCTTCCACCATACGATCAGAACGGCTGACTATTTCAGGATTGATCATTATCAGCGGCTCCATAGCAGGTGCATCAGGATAACGCGAGTTGGGAGTTGAAGCGATAATCACTACCCGCACCGAATGACCGGTCTGAGGTGCTGCTATGCCTACGCCGGAAGAAGCATGCATGGTTGCCAGCATGTCGTCAGCCAGCTGTTTTATGTCGGGTGATGCCGGATCAACGACTTCAGCAGCCCTCTGCCGAAGAACCGGATTGCCGAAAACACAGATTTCAGTAACGGTGCCCAACATCCTGCCGGTACCCCAGAGCATAATGATTATCTGCTTGCTTGTGCTCCTCAATCCTCTTCAATGCATCAAAAAGCTGCTGGTTCACCGGTGTAGTGATACCATGTGCCTTGCCCAGATTTATCACGGTACCTGCCAGCATTTCCACTTCGGTTTTTCTTCCTGCTTCAACATCCTGCAACATAGAGGTCTTGCCTGATGCTCCCAACGTGTCAAGAACTGAGTACCATTCGACAAGGTTGTTCTCTGACAGGTTGATCTGCAGTGTATGTGCAATACTGATCACTTCACGCATAGCTGCGTCCATCATTTCCTTTGCCTTGGTCGAAGCGCGGATGGCACCGTAGGTCAGCCCCATGACAGCCGAAACCTGATTGACTCCCACATTAATCATGTATTTGAACCAAAGAGCTCGTACCATGTCATGGGGAATGGTATGAGCAATACCTGCTTGTGTGAAGAGTTGTGCAACCCTTTTGACCCGCTCTGTGACAAGATGATTATCTTTTTCTCCGAACAGGATACGGCCAAGATTGCTGTATTGGACAGCATTGTTTTCTCGGACAGCATCGATACCGAGGGTCAGGCCATAGATAACCTTGTCCATGCCATAAACCGCACCGATACGTTCCTCACTATCAATGCCGTTCATGACGGAAAGGATGATGGTGTGGGGACCAATCGCCTGCTTCATCTCGAGGATGGCCTGATCAAGGTGGTGGTATTTAACCGACACGATCAGTAAGTCTACCGGTGTTGCCTCCTTAGGGAGCAGAATACTGATCCGTGAGGTTACGCCGTTAACAGTAATGCCATCCCGGTGCAATCGCTCATAACGCCCGGATGCAGCAATGAAGCAAACTGATTCGTGGGCCATCTGATAGAAAAGACTGCCATAGGTTGCACCAAGTGCTCCGGCTCCAATGATTGCTATGCGGGTAATCGGTGTATTCATGCAAAAGGGTTGGTTATGGGGCGGATTGATTCTGCAATATTGGAGTAATGCATTTCATTGGCAAGTTTTTGATACACTCTCATCCTCTACTTCCCGTTTCACTTCACAAGTAAGCCTATAACTAAATAATTTTATGGGTCTTTAATACAAATATTCTTTATTAAAATCGTCCCGATCATACCCTTTCCGGCTTTAGCAGCACTGTTGGCCGGCTGATTGTATTCTGATAACGTTCATCAGGCAAGGCTGGTGAAGGTATCTTTGTTTATGATAGCATGGTTTCTCCCATCCCCAAGGAGAACAATAATGACAACACCTCGGCAGACCTCACTGTACAAGACATTACCGCTGGCAACCGATTCGGCTGCCCAGCGGCGTTACCTGGTGGTTGATGAACCGATCGTGGGCAATTTCAGGTTCGGTCTGTTACTGGAAGACCTGGATATCATGGCGGAACAGGCAGCTCTGGGGTATGCGCGCCGCACCCATGCCGATGCCAAGGTGGTTACTGCTGCCATTGACAACATCATTGTACGACATGCGGTCGACAACAGCCGGGACATCCGGATTGACGCCCGAATCAATCATGTTGGCAGATCATCCATGGTAGTGGGGATGAGGGTGGAACATGCCGGAGATC
>CAZOTC010000151.1:0-6708 GCA_964582605.1 uncultured Geobacter sp.
TATACGGCCACCGCAATAGATTTTTCAAAACTCTGGAAGAGGATTGACCGATGAAGAAGATAGCACCTTCCATACTTTCTGCTGATTTTTCCCGTCTGGGCGACGAAGTCCGGGCTGTCGAGGCTGCCGGTGCCGACTACATCCATATTGATGTCATGGATGGTCGCTTTGTCCCCAACATCACCATCGGCCCATTGGTAGTGGATGCGGTGCGCAAGGTAACCAGCCTGCCGCTGGATGTCCACCTGATGATTGAAGAACCGGAACGGTATGTGGAGGATTTTGCCAAGGCCGGTGCTGATATCATTGTGGTACATGCCGAGGCCTGCCGGCACCTGCATCGGGTGGTACAGCAGATCAAGGCCACCGGCAAGCGTGCGGGGGTATCACTGAACCCGGCAACACCGCTTAATCTGTTGGACTACGTGCTGGAAGAGCTGGATCTGGTGCTGCTGATGACCGTCAACCCCGGGTTTGGGGGGCAATCATTCATTGAGGCCTGCATCCCGAAAATCAAGTCGTTGCGCAGTATGCTTGACAGCCGTGGTTGTGAGGCCGAGCTTGAGATCGACGGTGGTGCCAAGCCGTCCAATGTCGCCCGGATTGCACATGCCGGAGCCGATGTGCTGGTGGCAGGCAGTGCCGTATTCGGCAGCAACGACTACGCTGCAACCATTGCCGAGATGAAACGCTTGATGCAGGAACCGCGACTCTAACCTTATTGAGGTCTGTCTATGGCTGACAGTGTTCTGATCATCGATGATTCGGAAGCCGTACGGGAAAAGATAATCAAGACCCTTGAGGCTCGTGATCTTTTTTCGCGTTTCTATCAGGCCGAAGACGGCCTTGACGGCTTCAAGAAGCTACTGGCTTCACCGGTTGACATTGTGCTTTGTGATCTTGAAATGCCGCGTATGGACGGCTTCAAGTTTCTGGGGATGATGAAGGGCCGCCCGGAGGTGTCCGACACGCCGGTCATTATTCTGACCGGTAACGATGATCGTGAGCTGAAGATCAAAGGGCTGGAACAGGGAGCCTGCGACTTTATCACCAAACCGTTTGACCCTGAAGAACTGGTAGCCCGGATGCGGGTCCATCTCAAGATCAAGCATCTGCAGGATGACCTCAAACGATCCAACGAACTGCTGTTGGAGCTGTCCAACACCGACCATCTCACCGGTCTGTTTAACCGTCGCTTTCTGATGGAGGCTCTGGACAAGGAAGTCCAGCGGGCACGCCGCAAGGACGGTCTGGTCGCGCTCTTGCTGCTCGACATCGATCATTTCAAACGGGTTAATGATACCCATGGCCACCTGCAGGGCGACGTAGTCCTGCAGAAGGTTGCCCTGCATATCCAGAAGGAACTGCGCAGCTATGATGTTGCCGCCCGCTACGGTGGTGAGGAGTTTGTGGCAGTGCTGCCCGACACCTCTTTGAAAGAAGCCTTCAATGTGGCTGACCGGATCAGACTCTCAGTGCAGGGGATGCGCTTTGCCGGCTCACTCTCCGATGAACGGGTGACCGTCAGCCTGGGTGTCGCCACATTCCCTTCGACCTTGTATGATGATATTGACGGACTTCTGCGCGCAGCAGATGAGGCACTCTACCGTGCCAAGGAAACCGGTCGTAATCGTGTCGTGATCAGCGACCCTGAAAGCAACAACTCGTTTCAGACCGGCAAGGAACATTCGTAACCAGACAGGACACACCACGCTATGCTACGTTTCAGATTTTTTTCATTCATTCTGCTGTCGGCGGCCCTGGCCGCCGTTTTTTTGTCACCCGTTGCATCTGCTTCACCTGTTGCGCCGCACAAGCTTTCTGCGCCCCCCCTGGGAGAACGCTGGTTTGCTATTCTGATTGACAATGAACAGGTCGGTTTCTATCGCCAGCAGACCACCAGACTGGCCGACGGCACCTACCGGCTAGAGGGTGACGGCAGTGTCCGGATGAAGGTAATGGGGTTTACCAAGGAGTCAAGCTCACGGGAAATCTACCTGACCAGCCCCAACCTGGCCCTGAAAGCGTTTGAGGTGGAACAGACCATTAACGGTACCAAGTCAAGATTAACCGGGAAGCCGGTAGCAGGGGGACTGCAGATACAGCGTGAGACAAATGCCAAAAGCAGTATCCGCACCGTCAAGGTCAAGGGCGATCTGATTCCTGGACCATTTCTGAACCTTGTACCGTTTTTCAGGCCGATCAGCAGTGGCAAGCCGTTGAAAGTATTGACCTTTGATCCTGAAGAAGCCTCGGTCAAGGAGGTAGCAATCACGATTATGGGTGAGGGGGCCACACCAGACGGCCAACCGGCACTGAGGCTGCGTAACAACCTGTACCCGTTTGTTGACAACGATATCTGGGTTGACCGCCAGGGCAACACCCTGCTTGAGTCAGTGCGAGACGGTCTGGTTATCACCCGGGCAGAACCGGCTGAAAAGCTGGCCGGATTTGTCAGCGGCATGGCCCTTTCAAAAAAGGATCTGATCTATGACTTCAGTCTGGTCAGGATCAATCCAGCCCTGAAAACACCACCAGCAAAGCTTTCCGGCCTGTCAGTTGCTGTCGTAGGATACGATCTGCATATTCCATTAGTTGAGAACGGCTGGCAGCAGGTGGAGCGCCAACAGGGCAGGGTGGTGATCAACACCGGCCGCCTGCGCAGATTGCCCGGACCTGTTGCCTCAACGCCGTCCGCCGGCTATCTGCAACCGTCTGAAGGGATCGAGTCGGATGCACCGGAAATAAAAGCAAAGGCCTCAGAGCTGACTGCGACATTAATGGACCTTCAGGCAAAGGCACAGGCCCTGACTGCCTGGACAGCTTCTTGGCTTGAAGACAGTATTGACGACAGCGGTTCGGCGTTGACCGGCATGGCTAAAAAGAAAGGGAACTGCCAGACCCACGCCAAGCTGTACACCGCCCTTGCCAGGGCTGCCGGCATCCCGACCCGTTTTATATCGGGACTGGTTTCTCAGGACGGCTCCGGATTCCTGTATCACAGCTGGGCGGAAAGCCTGATTGAGGGACAATGGATTGCTGTTGACCCGACCTTTAACCAGCTTCCGGCCGATCCGACCCATCTGGCCTTTTTTGAAGGGAACCGGCTGGCAGATCTGGCACCGTTGGTTGGGGTTATCGGTAAAATAAAAGTGACGATACTGGAAGAGCAGTAGGGACGTCAGTCCTGTTTCACCTGGCGTGCAAGAGTCTGTGCGATCAGCTGCTGATCAATAGTTTCAAGCGGCCCGATCACGCCAAGAAAACGGTTCTCGGGTCGAAAAAGTTTTGCTGCCAGCTGTTGCACCCTCTCGGCAGTAACCATCCTGACCAGTTGCTGATCTTCGTCAATACTTCGAGCAACTCCCATCAGGGTGCCCCAGCCGAATCGTATTCCCATTTCGCTGACTGAATCCCGGCTGTAGTCAAGATCAGCCAGATAGACCGTCCTGACCCGCTCAAGCTCCTGTTCAGGAATTGCTGCAGCTGTCAGCAGGTGCAGCTCTTCCAGCGTCGCCTGCAGCACCGCCTGCAGATTTTCCGGCGCGGTCGAGAGGTCGATCGAGAGGCAGCCGGTATCGTCATAGCTGCCGATAGCCGCATCAACCGAATAGATCATCCCCAGCCGTTCACGGAGGGCAAGGTGCAGACGGGAACAGCCGCCGCCAGCCAGCAGGCGTCTTAAAAACTTCAGTGTCGTCAGCTCCGGTGCTGATCGGTGGCAGGCCCGAAAGGCGAGCTGCATCGACACCTGACTGTCTGCATCCTGCACAAAGCTGCAGCGAGGCCCGGCCGGCAACGGTACAGGAACCGCCATGCGTTCTGGAAGTTCTGCTGCCTGCCAGCTTCCCAGACAGCGTTCGGCGGCCTTGACAATCAGATCATGTTCAAGCGGTCCGGCTGCCACCACCACGGCATTATTGGGCCGGTACCAGGTCGAGAGATGCTGCTGAAGATCCTGCCGACTGATTCCGGCGATATCGTCAAGACTTCCCACCGTTGATTCGCCGAGCGGATGATCAGGCCAGAGCATCCGTCCCACTACAACATCCGGACTGATCTCGTCTCCGTCCTGACTGATGTCTTCCAGCGCCTCTTCTACAATGATCCGGCGCTCCAGATCAATTCCTTCCAACCGCGGACGAAGCAGCATGGATGCCAGTATTTCAAGTCCTTCGGCTGCAAAACGGGGGTGAATGCGGCCATAGTAGCAGGTAGAGTCGGCATCGGTAGCAGCATTGATCCCTCCCCCCAGCAACTCAAAGGCTGCTTCAATCTCCAGAGAGCCGGCATAGTCATCGGTGCCGCGAAACAGCATATGTTCAAGAAAATGCGACAATCCGGTCTTGCCGGGAGGATCGTTACGCCCCCCTACCTTGAGGTAAATTGCCACATCAGCGCTGTGCAGATGCGGCAATGCAGCCGTCACCACCCGTAATCCGTTTGCCAGGGTTGTGCTCTGTGGTTGCTTCATAGCCTCTCCAGTGTCCGGCGGATCTGTTCACAGCGTAGCCGGCACTCCTCATCCGTCAAGAGCAGTTCCTGATGGGCTTCGGCCCAGATCGGCCTCGGCCAGAGCGGGTCACTCTGACGGCGCGGAACCAGGTGCCAGTGGATGTGGGGCACCATATTGCCCAGCAGTTCGTAGTTGATCTTGTCCGCCTTGAAGAGCCGGGCCAGTTGTTCGGCAACCTGCGTGAGTTCCTCAACCATCCCCTGTCTTACCTGCCGATCCAGATCAAACAGTTCGGTTACATGCTGTTTGGCAAACAGCAGGCAGTAGCCGGGAAAAAACTGATCACGGTTCAGGATCAGGTAACTGTTGGCAAACTCGGTAATACGCAGATCCGCATCATCATCCCAGCGGCTGCACATAGGGCAGCCGGTTTGTTTCGTCATGGCCATACGTTACTCCACAAGCGGTAATTGCAGCACAATGGTACACCCGACACCGGCACCAGGGCTTTCGGCCCGTACGGTACCACCGCATCCTTCAATAACAGACTGGACGATATACAGCCCCAGCCCGGTCCCCCTAATCCGTTCATTCGCCTGTTCTACCCGATAGAAACGCCGGAATATTTTACGCAATTCTTCCGGAGCGACACCTCTGCCGTGATCCCGTACCACAATAACGGCCCAGCGTCCTTTTCGGCTCAGATGTACCTCAATTTCCGGTATGCCCGACGAATAAAGCACCGCGTTCTCCAGAAGATTACGCAGCACCGTCCCCAATTCGTCCGGTTCAACAGCAGCCTTCAGATCTGCTTCAAGCGTAACTTCAAGACGGGTACCCGGCGGCAGCCGATCCCGGTTTTCATCAAGATATTTCTGCAAAAAGGTCGAAAGATCAATCACTCTACGGTCTGCCGGCCGACGGCGCTGTTCGATCCGTGCAGCAAGCAACAGGTTGTCTATCTGTGAATGCAACCTCCGGGTATCATCCAGCATGGTCTCCACAAAGCTGTCCAGCCGTTCCGGGGGCAGGTTACGCAAACGGATGGTTTCAAGGTGCAACTGGATCGAGGCCAGCGGCGATTTTAACTCATGGGTAACCTGGGTGATAAATTCCCGTTGTTGCTGGTACAGTCGCGACTGGCGCCGCCAGAATATGAACAGGGCATACACACCCGCCAGGATCACCGCCAGCAGCAAAAGTCCCTGCACCAGATCGGACCAGCCGTCTCCTTTGGCCAGCAGCTCCGGGCTGTAACGGGCCGCCAGCTCCTTCCACTGGCGATTTCTTCCCAGAAACCAGGTCACCCAGAAGACTACCACACCTAACCAGACAAGCTGGATGGCTACCAGTGCAATGACCGGGTTAAAGATACGGCGTATCAGCCTCATGTAGGGTGCTCTGCTTTCTTCGTTGTACTTGTAACGCTGTTCTGTTATAAACCATTTTCGCTGCAGATGACACACCAACTTGCACAGAACAAAGGATATCTTAATGGCTTCTTACGACTTTACCAGGCTCAGGCGGTTTACCATTATCCACAATGTGGTGCAGGTCGGTCTGCTGGGACTGCTGCTTTTTATGGCCTATAACTTCCTGCTGGCCTTTACCCGCTACGGTATCCAGAATGCCATCTTTACCAGCATCGGACTTGCGGTACTGATTCAGCTGATTATGATGTATCCGGCCTGGTGGCTCGCCCGCCAGGATGTGGAGATTGAGATTGAAACCAGTCTGATTGGTGTTTCCCCCGAACAGCTGGTTGCCCTGCGTCGTAAACGTCTGATCGGGGATATCTGGAAACTTGCCGCCGCAGGGGCGTTTGTGGTCTTTATCGCCATGTCGCCCGGTGTTGACAAGGGACGCGGGGCATCACTGATCCTGGCAGTCGCCTATTTTTCTTTCCTGTTGGTGACCATCACCTATTTCCAGTGCTTCAACTTTCTTGCAAAGAAACGCAGTAAGGAACTTTCATCCTGAAAACGGCAGTTCATATCCACGAAGAGCACGAAGTTTCACGAAGATTTACTACGTTACAAGAAACAATCGATTCACTCAAAAGGTTGTTGCTATTTTAGCTTTAAGAATTTGTTTTTCTTAGTGTTTATTCGTGTACTTCGTGGACAACTGCTTTGTATAGGTTCATAGCCTGAAAAACTGTTCCATCCGACTGAATACCTGATCCAACGGTGCAATCAGCTGTGCGGCCTCCGGCAGGGATTTCCTGAAACGGGCACCATAATTCTTGGTGA
>CAZOTC010000152.1:0-6661 GCA_964582605.1 uncultured Geobacter sp.
GGCGGCATGGGCTTCAGGATGAGCAGCTGCAATAGCCTTTATGGACTCAGTGCGGCTGCAGTCATGGGCTGCGTGGTGCTCCTTGACAAGGGCGATGAAGTCTTTTTCCTGCTTGCCTTCAACCTCTGTCACTTTGCCAACCGGTTGCTGGCCACCGTCTTTAATGGCGGTCAAGATCTGCTGGCGGCTTTCGGCATCTGCAGCGCCTGCATTGCCTTCCACCTTGATACCCAGGGCAGATACCTGCTCTGAGGTAAGACCTGCCGACACGATGGTGCCGAACTTTGCGGCAGCTTCTTCACCCAGACAGGCACCGGCCAGGGCAAGGATGCGCTCCTGTTCTGCTGCCACTGCTTTATCAATGGCTTCTTTCTGTTCTGCACCGGCAAGGGCCTTGCCTTCGTCAATCAGGGCCTGGTGTAGTTCAGGCTGTTCTGCTTGCAACTTTTCTTTGGTCATGGGCATGACAGTTTCCTCCGTGGAAATGGTTGCGGCAGTGACAACACCGGCCTCTGCCTTATGTTTGGTTTTGGCCGGGCTCTTTCCGGCGGTGATGGCACCTGAAGCGATGCCGTCTATCAGATCGTCCAGAGTGGAAACACCGTCCACCAGTCCGTTGCTGATGCTCTGCTTGCCTACGAATACGCGACCGTCAGCCATGTCAGAGAGGACTGTATCAACACTGACACCCCTGTTGCGGGCCACGGCATCAACAAAAACACCGTAGAGATAATCAACCTTGTCCTGGATATCTGCACGGCCTTCGTCTGAAAGCGGTTCATATTGGCTGCTGATCCGCTTGTACTTACCGGCGGTGATCTCGGTGGTCTTGACGCCTACAGCATTTTCCCAGCGGGAGTAATCACGATGCGCAGCAACCACTCCGATACTGCCGACAGTGTTGGTATCTCCGCTGATATAGAAGCTGTCAGCAGAAGAGGCTAGGGCGTAGGCTGCAGAACAGGCCATGCCATCAGTAAAGGATACGATCGGCTTCTGCCCCCTGGACTGGTAAATGTAGTCTGCCAGCTCAAAGGTTCCATCTACAGTGCCGCCGCCTGAATCAATATTAAGGATGATTCCTTTGATCTTGGGATCGTTCAGGGCCTGCTCTATGTCGCGCTGCACCAGCTGGGTTGAAACACCTCCACTGACGCGGGTGAACATGTTGGCCCGTTTGGCTATGGCACCAATGACCGGGATAACAGCAACGCCATCCTGAACCTGGAAACCTTCGTAACGGTTATCAAGCTTGCGGCCCAGCTTGGCCTCCAGGGCTTCAATGTTGATTTTTTCACCACGCAGGTGCGTGGCATATATCCCCTGAATTTCAACCAGCCGATCAGGAAGTATGGCCCAGGGGCCATTGACGATATCGATAAGTGACGGCATAGCGTTTCTCCTACGGTTCAGGCTGTGTGGCCATCTTGCTCAGATCAAAGCCGGGCATGTCTGCCATGGTCAGGCCAAGACTTTTCATCAGGTCACGCTCACGGGCAATCTGGCGCAACTCTTCTTCCCAGTCCTTACCCTGTTCGGCGTACCAGTCAGACATGGTGGTCATATTGCTGATCAGGGCTTCCTTACCGGCAGCCACTTCTTTGACCGGATCAATCCACCCGCGCTTTGGTGGAGTAAAGCTGCTGTTTGTCCAGAGCGTGCGGGCCTGGTAGAAATCAGGAGCGCCTGACGGCAGCCTGATCATGCCCATCAGCCAGGCCTCTTCAAAAACCATCTGCCAGACCGGACGGCAGAGGTGGTTGACCAGCCAGGCCTGATACATGTTGAACATGCGCCATGCCTCAAGCAGTGAAGCACGGGCACTTGAATAGTTGGTCTTGCTGAAGTCCTTGGCCACGATCTCATAAGGCAGACCGGCAGCGGCACCGATGGCACGCAGCAGGGTTTCGACAAAGGTATGAAAGCTGTTGCTGGGACGATCGCCCTTGAGAATGTGCGGTTTTTGACTGGCAGATCCGTACAGAATCTGACCGGGGGCCATTTCTTTAATCTTTGCGCCTGTAGTGGCATCAAACGTTGTGCCAGACCACTGGGCAGGATCTTGTCCTTCGGGCGTTTCGATGAATACCGGGAAGCTGTTGGCAAGGATTGCCCCTACCAGCTCAAAGTCAAAGTAATCATCAAAATCACGGAATGTTTTGATAGTGGGGGCAATGATGCTGGTACCGCGCACCTGCTCAGCCTCTTTGGCATGGAAGCCGTGGAATATGTTGGGCAGGTGGCCACGCATAGGAGCCACTTCGCGGAACTTTGAGCTAGTGAGCTTGACCGTCAGGTTGCCGTCATCGGGATCGGCAATGAAGTACGACTCGCGCCGGCCAAACTTGCCCATGCGGATGCCGTCACGGATTGAGGCATCGGAAAACTTGTCAGAAGGGGTACGCAGTCGGCGGCTGTCAATGGCCTGCAGGGCAAGCCCGAAGGTGCGGTTTTTATCATCCGGGTAAACCGGAAGGATCAGGTATTCACCACGTGAGGCGAATGATCTGACCGCTGTCCAGCAGATGTCGTTCCAATGATTGACACCTTCAGCATCAGCCTGTTGCGCCCATTCAAAAAATGCCCACTCGGCCTGATCCTGAATGTCTCGGGCCTGATCTTCGGTTATGCCAAGCTGTTTATAGGGGATCTTTGACTGCGGGGTAAGACCGGCACCGCCGACAATGTTGGTGGGATAACTGTCTATGATGCTGGCTGCGTATGGATTGTTGGCTACCAGGTCTTCAGCACGATCGGTAATCTTTTCGCGCTCAATGGTCTCTTGAAAGCGGTTGAGGCGCTTGACCAGCCAGTTGCCGAGACCACCTTTTGAACCGGCACCGGTACGGCTGACTGATCCGGCCATGAATGACAGGGATGTGCGGGCCTGAGCACGGCGCAAGGCTTTTTCCGGGGAAAGATAGGCAATGGCTCGGTCTATGGCGTTCATGGAGGCGGGCTTCTTCATCGTGCGGGCCTCGCAATCACAGCCACGGCAGCGGTGGAAGCCACGGCAGTGCTGCTGAACTTTTCGCGCTCTTTGCCGAGGAAGTTCAGGTACTGCTGCAGCTTGTCCAAATCCTCAGCCTGCCAGGTGCGGCCGTTGAAGTCGCTGCGCTTGCCCAGCATGACATCCTTGATGGCTTGCTTGCAGGCGGCCAGCTGCTCGTTAACTTCGGCTATGGAGTCAAATACGGATACCATGGCCGCGATGGTGGCATGGTTTTATGGCGGGTGTCATGCACCAGGTGCACGTCATGCACCTGGTGCACAAAATATTTACTGGTGCGGCTTAGGGCGACAAATTATGCCGCCCCACAGATTGAATATTAGGCATTCTCCTGCTGTCGCATCAGAAACAGATTAACCGATTCAACAAATATCCTCAGGCCTCGCTGGCTTCCCACCCGATATCCAGCCAGATCACCACGGTCGAACAGATTGTAAACATGCCTTTTGCTGCAGCCCAGCGCATCCATCACCTGCTGGTAGTTATAAGTGGGTCGGCGGTCGCCGTGTGCTGCTGCTACGGTTTGGCGGTGCATGGGTGTTACCTCCTATTATTGAACCAGCTCGGGCGGCTGCGGTTGGTGGTGTCTTCATCTAATTGCGGTTTGACGTGCTTGGTTTCTTTCGGTGCTGATGCCGCCTTGAGCGCTGCGATCTGAGCTTTGATGTCTACCCGCAGGGACATGAGCGCAGCAAGGGCGTACTGGCGTTTGTCTATGGCCTCGTTGGCAATATTGGCTTTTTTCTTTTCCCAGATCTGCACCGGTTTGCCGTTTATCTTCTTGGCCACCTGGTGCTCTGCCTGCATCTGTTCGTACCAGATCTTGTCATAGCTGTCCGGCAGGTGACAGTAGCCGGGGCCTGGTTGGGCAATATCAAAGTAGCCGAACATGGTGGTTTTAAGTTTGTTACCCCCCAGGATAAAGACCTCTGCCTTGATGTTGCCTATCCTCTGGCGGGTGGGCCCCAGGATCTCTGCAGCCTCTGCCGATGATGCCCCTTTAACGGCGTATATGTTGCGGGCCTTGCGCGGTGAGGTGAATTTGTATACGTGGCTGGTGCAGTAGCCGGAGTCTACAAAGGTTCTGGAGAGCCCAATTTCCACCCCACTTTCATGTTTCCAGCGCTTCATCAGGTAGGTGTCCAGCTGGCTCCAGACATCCGGCAGGCGGGGATCTCCATAGAAGACATTGTTTTCTACGCCCCAGGATTCGTTACCGACACCCCAGGCTACAACTTCAATCTCGATCCGGTTGATCTGTACGTCCACCCCGGCAGTGAGGATACCGGCGTTCATAGGCACCTCTGCCGGGTAGACCTCGGCACGATCGGCAAGGGCGTCCAGCTCTGGTGCGTGGGTGCTATTGACGCAATAGCTTACCCCGGCAAAGCGGTTGTGCCACTTGCGCAGTTTCTCTTCATCCCCCTGGGCCTCGAGCCAGCTTGCCGCTACTTCTGACAGGCTGACGTAGGGAGAGAGCCAGGCCGGGAAGTGGAAGTATACCGACTGGGGTTGCTCGATCTCTTCGCCGTCGGTTGGTTTCCATCCGGTTTTCATGCTGGCCAGCACGGCTTTATCGCGCTTGTAGTCGTTCCAGCGGCTGGTGCAGTGTTCGCACTGGTACCAGGCAGAGCGGTTGCGGCGGATGGCTTTGGGGTCTGCTTCTGTCTGGCCTTCCAGGTTGACCTGCCCGGGCCAGCCGAACCGGTTGAAGAGCATGACCTGTTCGTTACCGCAATCCGGGCAGGTGGCGTGGAATTCAAGCATCACGTCGCAGGCCTCGGCCTCTACCATGAGCGGATCCCGGTTCTCGGGATCATCGGTGTCTATACCTGGTGATGAGAGTATCCAGATCTTGTGCGTATCGGGGAATACGGTGGCACGGCTTTTGGCATCTTCTATGTTACCCCGTGATTTGTATTTACTGATCTCATCCAGAATGACTACCCGGTAGGATTCAGACGATACCGATACTTCAGATGATGCCCAGCCGCCCTCGATGGTGAAGCCATTACCCAGGGTAACGCTGTACATAGTGGTGTCATCGGGGTTGGTTGATTTGATGGCAGACAGAGAGGGACTGCTGTCGATCATCTTCTGCAGCCGTTTTTTGATCAGCTTTTTCAGGGTGCGTTCATCAGCAACAACGATCAGGGCATTGTCGCTGGTGTATTCACCTTCACGCAGCAGCAGGCCGTAAAAGGCAAGGGTGCCGCCGATCTGGATACCCTTGGCCAGCACCGTAACCCTTACATGGGATCTGGTGGACCAATCCAGCACGCCCCACATGGCCGGGTTGTTCTGGTTACGATAGAGGCCCTGCCGGCTGCCGACCGGCACGTTGATGTTACGCTCAAACCACTGAGGGCCGTGCAACCGCTTGCGCTTGGCAAATACCTTGCGCTCTGCAGCCCTGGGGCGTGGCGCTGCAGGTATGGGCAGGGTTGCGATGCTCACTATTCGCCCTCGATCTTTGCGTACCGGTCAAAAATATCAGCAATGGCATCTTCGTATATCAGGCGCAGTTCATGGGTAAGGGCCAGCACCCGGGCACGCAGTTCATCATCTTCAATGATCGGCAGCAGGCGGTTGATCAGTTCATGCACGATAGCCGGGGCGTGGTTTTCAATGTCTGATTTGACGGCTGCCCAGAGTCTGGCATCACGGGCCTCTTCTTCCAGCCGGTTTATCAGCAGGCCTTCGCGTTCTTCGTTCTGTATGCGCAGTTTACGCGCCGTTTCGCGCTTGATCTCATCCGACAGGCCATCACTGCTTTGCTGTGGTTCGCTGGTTTTCAGATCCAGCCTGACGGCGTTGGCGTAGTAGTCCAGATCCTTGGCAGAGAAGGTGCCATCCTTGCGCGGCACTTTACCGGCCTGGACATCGGCAGAGAGCTTGCTTTTCTCAATCTTGTAGCTACGCTGCAGGTACTGCAGGGCGGCGGCCTGAGTTTTGAATTTCTCACCGGCGTCGGTACCCTGGTTGCTGTAGTCATCCATGGCCTTGCGGGCTTTTTCCACCGCCGCTATGTTGGCAGCGGTGGGGGCAGCCTTGGCGGTGGCAATGGCAGCATTAAGGATGGCCTGCAGTTCTGTGGCGTGGCTGGTGGTCATGTTGACAGTACCTGCTGCATAGTCTGCATGGCAGCACCCCAGGCATGGGTGGCAGCTTCAAGGTGTTTGAACGAAAGATCATCTTTGTTAAGGTTGCAGACCTCTCCAATGGCCTGCTCAAGCGCACGGGTTTTCCGGCTGATGATGGCGTGCTCAGGCAGATGATCTTCAAACCCATGCAGGCAGCAGATGCCGATGGTGGCTATCATGCTACAAACCTCTGCGTTGGTGAGTTTCAGTTCCACTCTGGTCGGTCTGACGTATGGCTGATAGGTGACTTTTCCGGCCGGAGATACTTTTTTGACGTAGAGCTGTTCGATGTTCATGGTTTTTGCTCCTCAAGCAGCAGGTACGCGGCTGCCAGATAGTTGATTGCTCCCAGTAGTTCTGTCTGTGCTCGATCCACTGGCAGGCGCATTGATTCCTGTCCCTTTTTCATAGCCTGGCCGATCTGGTAACCAGTGCCGACCATGCGACCAATGTTCATAATGGGTTGCTCAAGAAATGGCAGTCCGTTGCCGTGGCACTCTACACCTTT
>CAZOTC010000153.1:0-6634 GCA_964582605.1 uncultured Geobacter sp.
GCCGCTGTAACGGGCGGGATCTTCCCAGATAACACCGACATCAAGTTTAAGGGCCACTCCCCAGGATTTAATCGGGATTTTCTTGCCAAGAACGTATTCCTGTCGTAGCAGACCTCCGCGCTTGGTACCGATATCCCAACGGACATCAAAGGTGGTGTTGCGCAGGAAGTCGAACGGATTTACCCTGAAGTCTAGGTTGCTGCGGCGAAAACCGACATAAACGGTGTTGGCGATATTGGGGTTGTCATGAACCTTTGCGCCTACCCGAAAACTCCAGGAAAGCTTTTCTTCCTTGAAGTTCCGTTCTCCCTTCATCTTCCATTCGGCTTCCAGAGAGTGGTCCGGGATCAGCACGTTGTTTTTGATATGCTGGTTTGAATAACTGAAGAGATACCCCATATAGCCCTTGTTTGATGAAAGCCGTTCTTCTCCCGGCTTGGAAAACTTGACCATGTCACCAAAAAACAGTGACAGTGCGTACGGCTCCTCAAAGCCTGCGGTCAACCACTTAATCACATTCTGGTTTCGTCCGATGTTGGCTATGGTGTAAAAGTCTCGCGCATATTCACGAATCCCGGCCCCCACGAGCGGAAGCGGCATTACAGCCGCTTCAATCAACATGAAGCGGGGGGTAAGGGCGTTCAACCACAGTTTGCTGTAGACATCCAGCTCACTTTCATCAGCTACCTGGGGAATTGGTGCGTCTGTCAGAGGGATATTCAGGGATATGTTTGAATAATAGAGGTCTGACTCCCAATCCAGATCTGCCCAGCCAAGGCTGTGCGAACCATAGAGATATTCCTTCAGGGTCTTCTCTTGAGCTTGCGGCTGCTGCGCACTATCAGCGTCAGCCTCTGCTGCCTGTGAAACACCAGCCATCAACACGAAACAGAACAGCAGCAGGAGCTGTCGCATTACCCCTCCTGTTCCCAGAGCCTTTCAGCCAGCTGCAGCAATAACGGCAGGTGATATCCGGCAGTAGCGGCAAGAGTCTGCAGCTCTTTGGCCGGAACAGGCGGATAAGCGGCATCCCCCCGGGCCTTCCCGAAAAGACTCATTACGGAGAGCCAGTTCGTCAACAGTTCCATCCGCTCCTTGTTGAACCAGGTGGTGAGCGCATCGTCATGTACCAGCAGGAACTGCCTGATCTGCGGGTTCTCAAACAGCAGCTGCAATCTGGAAGACACCGGAGCCGTTGCCAGAAGGTTTCCTGCCGTGCAGACTGTCCGGCACAGTTCTGCAACCCATCTGACAGCCTCGGGATCGGCTACGGATTCGCCTAGTACAAATGAAGCCAATGGTCGTCCCAGGCCGAATGTCACAAGCGCATCGTCTGCAAGGGGCAGGGCAAGCTGACGTGTGAGCAGCATGGCCAGGGCAAGACGGCGGTTTTTTCTGTCACATGACAGCTCTTTGCGGTGCACCCCTGCTGTCCGCACAAGCCGCAGGGTTGTACGGGTGATACTCGGGTCGTGGGCTGCTGCAAGAATCTGCACCAGCTGTTTCAGGCTGATTTGGGTTGATACAGCTGCAGGCAGCAGCTTGCAGTACCCCCTGACCGCAGCTTCCAGCGGTTTTATCTGGTCAGGCAAGCTGACAAGGGCCTGCAGACAGGCTTCAAAAGCAGCAATTAACGGCTGGTGTTTCAGCTGGATCAGCTCTTGTTCAAGTGAATCCACTCCACGGCCTGCCAAATGGGCGCAGAGTCGTGCCCAGTCTCCGTCCGGCGTATCGTGCAGTACCCTGAAGTTCAGGAATACGTGAAATGCATACTCTCCAAGCTCGGCAAACATTCCGTTTTGACAAAGTTCGGCTGCATTACGCAGATACTCATGGCGGGTTGAGAGATCATAGAACACCACAAAGCAACCAGGATCGTCCGGCACCGCCAGACCTACACCCAAAGTGCTGGAGTGCAGCACCGGGGTATCAGCACCATCCTGTCTGACCGCAACCGGCGCAGCGGTCCGGATCCAGCCGCCAGTGACGCCATGCCGGTTGTTGTACAGTACCAGTGCCCGCTGATCACCGACCCGGTTACTGTAGGCAAAGACGTTTTCATCCACACTGCCGTCATGGCAGTAAAAATCATACAAGGCAAAGTTTTCAGAACCTGAAAAGAGGCGTCTGCGTTTTAACAGCGGGAAGATCCAGAGTTCATGACCGCGTACCAAGCCGCTGTCCACGGTCTCATTCCAGTAGGCCTTGCGGTACTCCATGCCGTACTTCTCATGGAAGCCTTCAATCTGACCGTGACCGACCATCGGCAGACCCGGCATGGTAACCAGCAGGACACAGGCGCCGAAGTACTTACCCTGACTGCCGAACTGTTCCACTGCGGTCTTTTCATCCGGGTTGTTCATGAAGTTGACAAAACGTTTCAGAATCTCCGGATTAAACTCAAGCACGTTTTTGATGGTCTGGCGGTATTTGGCGTTCTCTTCCTGCTTGAGCATGTTCATGAAGGCGGAGTTGTAGACCCGGTGCATGCCGAGCGTACGCACAAAATAGCCCTCCATCATCCAGAACGCCTCTGCCAGCAACAGGGTGTCCGGGGCCTCAATCGCCATCCGGTCAACAACCTCCCGCCAGAATTCAACCGGAAAGGCTGCATCGAATTCATCCCGGCTCATGGCATGCTCTGCGCGGGAGGGGATACCGCCCCCCAGTCCTCGCTGGGGATACCAGAGTCGTTGATAATGTTTCTTGGCCAGGGTCATGGCGGCATCAAAGCGTATGATCGGGGTCAGTCTGGCCACATGCAGGATGGTCTGGATCACCGTCTCCCGCACCTGGGGTAACAGGTAGTTAAGTTGTGCCGTGTCGTTCCAGGGGATGCTGGTGCCGTCATTACCGTGATAGATGTAACGGGTGCGTCCGTCACGGCGATCGATCATCCTGAAGACAACGGCTGCATCATGCTTGCTCCAGTATCCGTCTTCCACCTGAATCGTGACTGAAGGATCATGGGACAGGTCCTCTCCGTTGAACTGGTAGGTGGGGAAGGGGACGTAGTCGGTCTGGATAAACCAGTCAGGGTGATCAACTACCCAGCGGGAGTAAATGCCGGTGTGGTTGGGGACCATGTCGCTGGCAAGCCGGATGCCGCGTTGCCAGGCCCGTTGCTTCAGGTTGTAAAAAGCCGACTCGCCTCCCAGGTCCTCGGCAATGGTGTAATCGTACAGCGAATAAGCGGAGGCGTGTGCCTCGGGGTTACCGCAAAGCTCCTTGATCCGGCGTGATGCTGCCGAGCGCTCCCAGAGTCCGATCAGCCAGAGTCCGGTGAACCCCCAGTGGGCCAACCGGTCAAGCTCTGCATCCGGTACCTGATCCAGGCGGGTGATCGGATACCCGTAGCTTTTGGAAAGCTGGTCCAGCCAGACATGGGTCATCTTGGCCATCATCACCACATTGGACATCCAGTCGGCATCTGTTGAAAAGGCTTCGTATTCAGGCTGGTCGTAACCGGCATGATGCCCGGCACCGTGATATTGGAGAGGTCCGGTCAACAGCTCCTGGCCATTGTCAGAACCCTGTGAGCCGCCGAAGTGCAGAACCTCACTGGGACCAGCCCCCCCATCACTCCACTGGCGCTGCTCCTCTTCAAGAATATCAAAAGCGGTCAAAACCTCCGCAAGAAGTTCCGGTGGCAGTACGGCAGCCCATTGCTCCCGTATGTAGGCAAGCTGGCCTGAAAGTGAGTCAGGAGACGCAGCCAACGGGGCCTGCAGTGCCTCCATCAAGGTCATGCCGATGGAGGCGATGTGCGGGCCTTTTCTCAATGACCGTTCAAGACTGCCGATTATGTGGCGGTATGGTGACCTTGCTGCAAGCTCACGATCATCCAGAAGGACCCTGAAAGGGTCAACGGCTCGATTTTTTGCCGCAAGATCCAGTAAGAGCAGCTCGCGCAGCAGAAGATGCTGCTGACAGGCCGGGTCAAGCATAGAAATATCGGTAGCTGGCGGGAAGTCGGTTATAAAAGCCTCGAATGTGCGGGCTACCGACTCATGAGCGATACTGATACCTGACTGCTTCAGTGCGGTTGACAGCAGCGGCTGACGGGGAGAGGCGGCATGTTCATCAATCAGGTACCGGTAGATTTTCAGCAACGAGGCATATAGGTTCAGCTGGGCTGCCGTTGCAGCTGTTCGGTCTGAAGGGGCTGTTTTCTGCATCGCCGCAGACAGCCGGCGATAAAAGAGGATGGCCGGATAGCTGCTGCCGAAAGCGGGCAGAAGTGACTGAACAGCAAACTGTTCCTGCGCCCGGGCGGCAAGTTGAATGGTAAACGGGAAATACTCTGGAAATGCTGGGGACATGTGTCACACCATGGGAAAATCGGGGTTATGCAGTCAAAGAGAAAAGGCGGCCGGGTCTGCCGGCCGCCTGCCGGGATGTCAGGGAGCTTTTTTCTTGGCTGCCGGTTTTTTCTTACTTGTTTTTGCTGTGCTTTTTTTAGCTTTTGATTTAGTCTTTTTCGATTTTTTGGCCTTTGACGCGCCCGGTTTTCTCGGGAGCGGGTTGAACTCGTCACGAATGTTGTTCAGCAGTACGGAGGTCTCCTCCATATTTGGGTCGGCTTTTTTGGCCGCTTCAAGTGCTGCGCGGGCTTCCGACAGGCGGCCGGTCTTCATGTACACCCTGCCCAGCGCGTGCAGGGCACGGGCGTGATCCGGTTTCAATTCGGCAGCCTTTTTGTAACTGTCGATAGCGCTGTCATACTCTTTTTTGAAGTCGTAGATCAGTCCCAACTTGTAATGATTATTTGGATCATCGGGAGCAAGCTCGACAGCCTCCTTCAAAAGGACGGCCAGTTCATCATATTTCTTTTCCTTGACATAGATCGCAACCAGGGCATTACGGGTTTCGGCATCGTCCTTGCGTAGTGCAAGGGCCTTACGGTAGTGTTCCAGCGCCTTGTCGTTCATCCCCTTGGCACGCAGGACACCGGCCAGCTCCCTGTTCGCTTCAGGGTTGTCAGGAGCAAGTTTCAGTACAGCGTTGTATGACTCTTCGGCAAGACTCAGATTCTTGTTTTTTACAAATATTCTGGCGAGTTTCAGGTGGATATCAGCACTTTCCGGCTTGAGCTTCAGGAATTCGACGTACTGTTCAACCGCTTCCTGAGTGTTACCTCTGTTAAGGCGGATATCAGCCAGCTTGAGTCGTGCCTCGGCAAAGGAGGGCTTTTTCTCGATTGCCCGTTTGTACGAAACCACCGCCTCATCCAGCTGGTTGCGTTTTTCGTAGAGCTGGCCGAGATTGTAGTATATCTCGGCATTGGTGCTGCCCAGATACGTGGCCTCCCGGTAGGCCAGGATGGCATCAGCATCCCGACCGATGCGAAAGAACAGATCCCCCAGTTTTTCGTGAGGCTCAATGGAGTCCGGCAGCTGGCGCAAGGCGGCCCGGTATGCCTCTGCCGCCTTATCAACCTCTCCCTTTGCGGCAAGCTGGTCTCCCAGCTGGATCCCTTCGGGTATCACAGGCACGGCAACTGTCTGCGGGCCCTTCTTGCCACCCAGCAGGCGTTCGTATTCAGCCTGCTTGAGATCTCCCTTTTTTTCATAAATATCTGCAAGCATCAGATGTATTCGGCTACTGCGGGGGCTGGCTACAGCCCCTTTTTTGAGGATATCCAGCGCGGTGTCCTGCTGATTTTTTTGCAGGTAGATTTCGGCAAGGGAGAGGGAGGCCTGTTCCTGAGAAGGGTCCAGTAACAATGCCCGCCTGAATTCGTCAGTGGCCCGGTCAGTCTGCCCCTGGGCCGCATAGACTTCGGCCTGACCGGTCAGGATGCCGGCATCTCCCGGGGCTTTAAGGGCGGCTTCGCCATAATGGTACAGTGCAAGGGCATAGAATTTCTTGTCTGCCATAATCTTGCCCAGTGCCTTGTGGTAGGCCGGCAGAGACTGCCCGATCAGGCCTTTGGTGAGGGCTACGGCGGCATCATCCAGCAACCCCTTCTGCAGATACAGCAGGCCCAGGTTGCCGGAAGCCGGATACAGGTTTGGGTCCTGCTGAAGGGCACGACGGTAGGCTGCTACAGCGCCATCGAGATTGCCGTTTTTTTGTGCCCTGACGCCCTGGACAAAGGTGGCAGCTGCACCATCAGGACAGAGCGCAAGAATACGATCTTCATCCTTTGATCTGGTGGCCTCGTCTGTCACGGCAGGCAGTTTTTGGGCCAGTTCCAGCGCATCCTTGCATTTATCACCGCCAAAGTTCCAGCTAAAGCCGGTCAACAGGAAAAAAGCGGCAACAAGGAGCGGCAGGGCTGTCGTCCTTTTTCTATACATAGTTAATGTTTCCTTTTGTTTAGCTGTAGTGAGAAGTCCGCACTATACAGGCAAAGTGTGTAAAATTCAAATCATTCTGCTGAACTGCTTGATTTTTTACGGTTTTGTGGAATAGTATGCAGCAGGAGTCGGTAGCGCTGTGCCGCTTTGGCAAAGGGAGAACGCATGAGCAAAGACCTGGAACAGATCATCATGTCAGCAGGCGACCTGCCCACCATTCCGGTGGTTGCTACCAAGGTGCTGCAGTTGATGGAGGACGAGAATTCAACCGCCGAGGATCTGGCCCGGGTGGTTGAGTCGGATCCCGGTGTCGCTGCCAGGGTGTTGAAGAT
>CAZOTC010000154.1:0-6634 GCA_964582605.1 uncultured Geobacter sp.
CGGTCTGGTGGCCTTCAACAGTATCTTTCAGGTGCTGTTTTATAGCGTTTATGCCTGGTTGTTCATTACGGTGCTGCCACCGTTGGTAGGTCTGCAAGGGATGGCGGTTGACGTCAGTATCAGTCAGATTGCCGAGAGTGTTTTTATCTATCTTGGAATCCCTTGCATTGCCGGGGCCTTGACCCGTCTGGTGGGTGTTAAGATGATGGGCAAGGAGCGCTACCATCGCGAGGTGGTGCCCAGGATCAGCCCGCTTACCCTGATTGCCCTGCTGTTTACCATCGTGGTGATGTTCAGCCTGAAAGGGAATCTGATCGTGCAGCTGCCGCTGGATGTGGTGCGGATCGCCATCCCGCTGCTGATCTACTTTGTGGTGATGTTTCTGGTCTCATTCTGGATGGGAAAAAAGCTGGGGGCTGATTACAGCAAGACCACCACCCTGGCCTTTACGGCAGCCAGCAACAACTTTGAGCTGGCCATTGCCGTAGCGGTGGCAGTGTTTGGGATCAACTCAGGCGCGGCCTTTGCGGCGGTGATCGGGCCGCTGGTGGAGGTGCCGGTCATGATCGGCCTGGTGCATGTGGCCTTCCGGTTTCAGAAAAGGTGGTTTTAGCGTATAGATAGCCCTGCCGGGTCAGGGAGCACAACTACACAGCTTGTTGCGCAGGTTGTGATGGCTACAAACTTGTAACCAATTCTGAAAATCTTTAACACTCTGTTTTTAATTAAATAATTCGCTTTAATTGAGATAAGGTGGTCTGTTCGTATCCTCTCCATTTTGTCCTAAAATGTTCCTTGTGTTTCGAGTTTGTAACATTATAAATGCGAATAATTATATAGTGTTGCGTAATTGGTGGTGATTGAGTATGCTCTCGTGAACGTGGTGATGCTGTTTATAGCTAACAAACTCATTAAGAAAAAGTTGGTTGAATAAATGTTTGTCGTGAATAAATTTATTTCATATACCGCTACTACCCTCAAGCGGTTCATTTTTACTGCCACACTGATCGTCTCGGCAGTAACCTTTACGGTGGTTATAATGGTGGTTTCCTGGTTGTTTTTGATGCAGGCTCAGGATACTACCATTCGTGAATCAGTCACTGTTTCCAATCATATCCTGGGTTCCATGTCAAAGGTGATGGAGCGGGGCGGCGATAGTTGCAATATTGAACAGACCCTTGCCGATTATCGCAAACTCTTCCCTCGTCTGACCATCGGTCTTCTTCCAACAGGTAGACCGGAACATTCCATTCCCGCCAATAATGTTGCAGTCAAAGAGGCGCTAAAACAGAAAAGTGTTGTGCATCGCCAGACGTTACATACCTTTGAGCATGCCTTCCCGCTCAAGGTACAGGCGAGTTGTCTGGGGTGTCATACCTCTGCAACTGCGGAGCAGGTGTTGGGAGTGCTGTATATTCAGGAAGATATCAGTCAGGCCCGCAATGCTTTGTTAAACCGGGCTCTGCTGGCATTTTTCCTGCTATTGCCGGTTCCGTTGCTGATGGCAATGCTGGTCTCGCGTTTTGTTAACCGTCATCTGGGAGATGCCATAGAGAAGTTGAATAAGAAGGTTCATTCAGTGAGTACGGTGGCTGATCTGACTCAATTGGGCCAGGAACTTGAAGCAGAAGGGGAGACGCTGAAGTTTGGTGAGCTCGAAGCTATCTATGGCGAGTTCGGTTCACTGGTATCCCGGGTTAAGGATGTTGCTGTTGGACGTGAAATGCTGGAGTTTGAGATCAAGGTGCTGGAACGGTTTATCATTACCTCTGAAGCGATCCGGGACTGGAAGGAGCGGGTTGCGTATCTGTTAAGCGAAGTCAACAAAGTCATGCCGGCATACGCCCTGTTCTGTATCTTTCAGGTAGAAGAAGAAGGGTATGATATTGAGGTGTTCTGGTCTGCTCCTCCTACGGATGAGACCTGCTCAGTGATGGAGAAGATCATCAGGCAGCAAATCGCCCATGAAAAACTAAACGATCAGCCGGGATCAGCTCTGCAGGTTGTGCATAATATTGCTGATCATACCGCCCCTTTATTGGTGCTGGACCGTCATGAGATTGAGCTGGAGACCAAGTCACTCTATCTGGATACCCCTCAAATTGGCGGTGTAGTAGGGATCGGGGTTCAGTCCCAGATCATGGCAGACCCAATCCGCTCACTGGTGATCAACAGTATCCTGACCACCTTGCTGAATGTGGTCGGCTCGATCAAGGCGATCTACAAATACACCAGAGATCTTGAGTATTATGCTACCCGCGATCCCTTGACCAATCTGTTCAACCAGCGGCTCTTTTGGGAACTTTTAGGCTATGAAGTGGGTCGTGCTGAACGGCATCACCAGCAGTTTGGGGTGCTGGTGATTGACCTGGACAACTTCAAGCATATCAATGATACCTATGGCCACTTGATGGGTGACAAGTATCTGGTGCAGATTGCCGATACCATTCATGGCTGTCTGAGGCTGGGTGATATGCTGGCTCGATACGGTGGTGATGAGTTTGCCATTGTGCTGCCCGATGCTGATCATGAGCAGGTACATATGGTTGCCGACCGGATCAGGGAGGCCATGGAGGCGATGACTCTGGTGACGGCCGACGGCAGCAAGATTCGTGGTACTGCCTCCATCGGTTATGCGGTCTGCCCTGATCATGCAGCGACAGCCAAAGATCTGTTTCTGTTTGCCGATAACATGACCTACAAGGCAAAGTCGCTGGGAAAAAACTGTATTGTTGTCCCTACCAATGATGATGTGGTGGAGGTCTTTCAGAAGACCAGCGAGATGTCACGCCGTTTGCTGCAAGCTCTTGAAGAGAAACAGATTATCCCTTACTACCAGCCGATTGTGACCAGTGACGGCCGTCAGATCATCTGTCACGAAGTACTCTGCCGGGTGATGCTTGATGGACAAGTCATCGCAGCCTCGGAGTTTATCGAGATCGCTGAAAAGCTGGGTGTGGTCAGCAGGCTGGACAGTATTCTGATGGAAAAGGTCTTTGCCCAGGCTGCAGAAGATCGCTACAACGGCTTATTGTTTATCAACCTGTCTCCCAAGTCATTGATTGTGAAAGATTTCGTTCCGTCGGTCATCAAGCTGGCCAGGCAATACGGCATTGCCCATGACAAAGTGGTCTTTGAGATCACCGAGCGGGAGACCGTGAAGAATATGACCCTGCTGGAGCAGTTCGTGCAGAACCTGAAGCTGGAAGGATTCAAGTTTGCTATTGATGACTTTGGTTCAGGTTTTTCTTCTTTCCAGTATATTCGCAGGCTGCCGATTGACTTTGTCAAGATTGAAGGGCTCTTTGTCCGCAATATGCTGCATGATCCAAAGGATATGGCTTTTGTCAAGACCCTGGCGGTCATGGCCCGGGAGTTCGGTATCAAAACCATTGCCGAGTACATCGAGACCGAAGAGTTATTGCAGGCGGTGCATGAACTGGGTATTGACCTGGTGCAGGGGTATCATACCGGCCGGCCTGCGGCCTGCTTCGCAGGTAACTCCCGAACCGGCACACCTGAATGTATGGCAAGTGGTATGACGGAGAAGGAAACGAGATAGTTTCACGCTGCCCTGATTTGTGCCGGTTAGAAACATCCCATGAACGTGTCCATGCTCCGGGCAAGCAGGCCGTTGCTGCTGCCGGCCGTGGAGATAAGCGTAAAACATCGGAATCGTATGAATACCCCGTCGTGCCACCCGTGAAAATGTTGATATTCTTGATTTGGTTGCCTGTTCTTCGTAGTGTAGTACATCTGCTCTACAGATTTGAAAGGAGTCAGCTATGTTTGGATTTGGAATGCCGGAATTAGTGGTAATTGGAGCGGTTTTGTTAGTGGTTTTTGGCCCTGGCAAGCTGCCGCAATTGGGAGCTTCATTGGGTAAGGCGATTAAGGGATTCAGGGACGGTGCGGAAGGGGCTGATCAGAAGCAAATGCATGATCTGCCGGCAAAACAAGGGCAGAAGGAAGAAAGCCATGTCTGAGTATAGCCCCATTGATGTCAAGGGAGCCCGCATTTTACATACTATGGCGCATCCTGTTTGTTTGCATATTGTTGATTGTTTATCAGAGGCACCGCGGCGTATGCTTGATATCAGTGAGTCTACAAAAATTGCAAACGGCCCTAATCTGTGGCGGTATGTTAGACGTATGGTTGACTCCGGCGTTGTCGTCAAGGCCAGAAGCGGCAAAGAGGTTTACTATAGTCTTCCGGCGGATGATGTGGTCAGGTTCGCAGAAGTTTGCCGACGGGTTGCTCGGATATCCATGAAAAATTTCTAGATACGGGGGAGCAATGCCGTGTAACTCTTTTGGTAAGGGGCAGATGATTGTTGTGGCTGTCTGGGTTGTGGTACCGCCCTGCAGCAGCCACAAGTAGATGAAGACTGCACCGTCTGGGCCGGGCGGGCAGGTCATCAATGTATAAGCGCTTGCCTGACATACCCGGGGAGGTGCTGGTGGTGGGTGGGGAAGAGCCGCCGCATGGGGTAGGATAAGGCGTTCCTTGCAGTTGAGGGTGTGCCGTTGATCGAGCGGGTTCTGTCGGCCGCTGGTGGAGGTGCCGGTCATGATCGGCCTGCAGCATGTGGCCTTCTGGTTTCAGCGGCGCTGGTTCACGTCAACATGAAGGTGATGGAAACCGGTTGACAGGACGTTACTTCTCATTTATCTCTAGTTCTACTGGATATGAACCTGTCTAAAAAGATTAAATACGCCCTCAAGGCGCTCCATTACCTGGCAGAACAGCCCGCTGACCGACCGGTGCTGATTGCCGAGCTCGCCGCCCACGAGAATATTCCCAGAAAATTTCTTGAAGTTATCCTGCTTACCCTGCGTAAGGGAGGAATACTGCAAAGCCGGATCGGCAGGGGGGGCGGCTATTCCCTGGCGCTTCCCCCGGCACGGATCAGCATCGGGGACGTTATCCGTACGCTGGAAGGGGATCTTGCGCCGGTGCAGTGTCTCAGTAGCTCCCGTCAGGGGGGCTGTGAAGAATGCACCGACGAGCAAAGCTGCGGCATCCGCCTGGTGATGGTCGATGTCCATGCTGCCCTGACAGCAGCGCTGGACGGGCTGAGTCTGGCAGACATGGTGGAGCGTAGCCGGGCTGAACAGGCCAGGCATCAGTGTATTGTTGATTTCAGTATTTAACTTCTCCTCTTTTTGCCACAGCGCCTCCCCCCTGTCATCTTTGCCATACCTGAAGTCATTATAACAGTCTGAAATAGTTGCTGAACCTTGATTCATGTGTTTGCTTGGTTTAATTATCTACTATAACTGTATTTTTTGTTGACATTTATATTGGCGATTGCTAGGCTTTATTCATAGCGAAGTATGAAAACCGGGCAGCAGCATGAAAGGAAGATCGTCATGAGCAGAATCTTTAGTGATAACTCACGCTCCATTGGCAACACCCCGTTGGTACAACTGAACAGGATCACCGCCGGTGCCGGGGCAACAGTGCTGGCCAAGGTGGAGGCACGCAACCCGGCTTTCTCGGTCAAATGCCGGATCGGTGCCAATATGATTTGGGATGCAGAACAGCGTGGTATCCTGAAGCCTGGTGTCGAGATCATTGAACCGACCTCCGGCAATACCGGTATTGCCCTGGCATACGTGGCTGCGGCCCGCGGTTACCGGCTGACCTTGACTATGCCTGAAACCATGAGTATTGAGCGCCGTCGGGTAATGGCCGCCCTGGGGGTCAACCTGCTGCTGACTCCCGGAAGCGAAGGGATGAAAGGGGCTATCAACCGGGCCGAAGAACTGGCAGCTGCCGAGCCGGACCGCTATTTTCTGCCGCAGCAATTTAAAAACCCTGCCAATCCCCGGATTCATGAGCTGACCACCGGTCCGGAGATCTGGAACGATACCGATGGCGCTATTGATCTGCTGGTCTCCGGTGTCGGTACCGGTGGTACCATTTCCGGTATTTCGCGCTACCTCAAGCAGGCCAGGGGCAAGCAGATCACCTCGGTAGCGGTGGAGCCGAAGGAGAGCCCGGTGATCAGTCAGCATCTGGCGGGACAGCCGTTGCAGCCCGGTCCACATAAAATTCAGGGGATCGGAGCCGGATTTATTCCGGAAACTCTGGATCTGTCGCTGATCGACCGGGTAGAGCAGGTTTCAGGTGATGAAGCGATAGAATTCGCCCGGCGTCTGGCAAAAGAGGAGGGGCTGCTGGTGGGTATCTCCAGCGGTGCGGCAGTAGCGGTGGCGGTTCGATTGGCGCAGCAGGAAGAGTTCAGCGGCAAAACCATCGTGGTCATTTTGCCGGACGGCGCCGAACGCTATCTTTCCACGCCGCTCTTTGAAGGGAGCTGACCATGCAGATCACAACCCAGGCAGTACAGATCGGACTTGAGTGGGATACCCGTACCGGAGCCGTATCGGTACCGATCTATCAGACCGCCACCTTCCGGCATCCGGGGCTGGGTCAGAGCACCGGCTTTGACTACACCCGATCCGGCAACCCTACCCGCCAGACACTTGAAGAGGGCATCGCCCGGCTGGATGGCGGGGTACGCGGCTTTGCCTACGCCACCGGCATGGCAGCCATCACCGGCCTGTTGATGCTGTTCAAGGCCGGCGACCATATCGTGGTGACCGAAGACCTCTACGGCGGCACCTG
>CAZOTC010000155.1:0-2161 GCA_964582605.1 uncultured Geobacter sp.
AGCCCCCACTGAGCCGCTGCATCCCAACTCAACCCCTTGTGTCTCGGTTTTGCCGATATTGGCATTGACCGCCGGCTGACCTGGGGTGGTTGACGGGATCCACCCGATCTGGTTGTTGATGGTGCTGAAAAAATAGTTCAGATTCGCTGCTAAATAGCGGTTCAAACGCCAGGCCACGCCAGCCTCGTAGGTCTGAATCCGTTCCGGCTTGAGGTTCGGGTTGCCGACTACCGTTGGATTATTTATATTATAAAGTTCTTGAAAGTTGGGGGCACGAAAGGCCTGGCCATAGAGCAGCTTCAAATCGGCATTTTCCAGAAAGCTCCAGACCAATCCTATCCTGGGATTTAAGGTGTCGCCAAAATCGCTGTAATGGTCATAACGCAGACCGGCAGTCAGGTTGATATGGGCCGGCAGCTGCCATTCATCCTGAAGATAGGCGGCAAAGACCTGGCGGGTTACATTCTTGTTCCAGTTAGCCACCGCCTGAACGGAAGCAAGCGGCGCACCGGTCAGCGGATTGAAGTTGGCCAGTTGCTGAACATCATACTGACGCATCTCCTCAAAGGATACCCCGGCAATCAGATGGTTTCCCGAGAACAAATCCCAATCTGCCTGCAGTTCTCCGCCAATGGTACGGTTCTTTACCAACGGCTTGCCGATCATTCCGTTCGGAAAGAGCCCTGCAAATCCGTTCGGATAAATCTTCATGGTGGGATCCTGCTCATAATGATCGTAATACAGCTTCAGGTTTACTGAAACATCATCTGTCAGTTCAAGACTATAGGCCAGCTCCCCCCAATAATTGTCAAGCTGCGACGCGCTTGAATCGTCCGTAAGGGCAGATACAATGCCGATGTACACCCCATCACGCTTGGTGAGGTACTGACCTCGAAAGGAGAGATTGCCATAGCCGATCTTCAGAAAGGCATCCGTCTGTTTCAGATTAAGGTCAGGGGTGCCAGGCGCCTTAGAAAACGGTGTCCCACTCAACGTGTCAGCTTCAACCGTCAGCTTTGCGCCTTGCGACTGGTAATGATCCAGGCTCCCCATAACGGTAAAACTATCACCAATCGCCTTGCCGCCAATAAGGTTCCCCTTGAGGCTGTTGAAGCTGCCTCCGCCCGCCTTGGCTTCAAGGCCGTCAATTTCCTCGGCAGTACGGGTAATGATATTGATCGTTGCCACAAAGGCGTTAGTACCGTAGAGAGCAGAGCCCGGTCCGCGGACCACCTCAACCTGCCTGACATTTTCCATCGGAAGCATGCCTGCTACACGGTACATGGCGCTGCCGGTAAAGTTTTTATTCAGAGAGTGTCCGTCGATCATGACCAGAATTTTCTCGCTAAGCGAGGATCTGATCCCGCGTACCTCTACCATATTCCCGCCAAACTCGTTTACAGAAACACCAATACCAGGCACCATTTTCAGGACATCCAGCAGATTGCGGGCACCCATGTTTCGAATCTCGTCGGCAGTTATAATCGTTGCGATAGCAGGTGCTTTGCGCAAAGAGGTAGGGCGTTTAGTGGCGGTAACCAGATCCTGCTCCTCAAAAAACATAAGCAGCTCTTTGTTCTCGGATTGATTATTAAGGGCCACAAGAGTGTCAGACTGGGCAAGAGAGCCATCAGCTGCGAAAACCGAAACAGCAGCCCCCAGACAGAATACAAAAGATACGCATGCCGCCGTTCTTTTTTTCATCGGGTGCCCCCTGCGGTGATTGTGGTTACCAACTGTGCGACTTTTGTTTTTATACCATCCGGTCACCAGGTGTAAAGCTTCATCAGTATCGCTTTCAGTTGGTCTTGCACACACAGATAGGCTATGATGACCGGTATAGTTGTTTTATCCGTTAGTTCCCTCACGGATCGTAGACATCCCTACATGATAAGGCATTGATTCCATGCTCACCTACACCATTACCGCTGATGACCACTGTCGCCGTCTGGAAAGCTGGCTGCAACGCCTTATGCCCACGTCGTTGCCTGCCTACTGCCGTAAACTGATCAAATCCGGCGCCTGCACCCTGAACAAGGTAAAATCCTCACCTGACACCTTACTCTCGGCTGGCGATGCAATCAGCCTGAAGGAAAGCGGACAGGTCATGGAGCAACTGAACAGACCGCTTCCCCCCATTGATCTGCTCTGGCAGGATGAT
>CAZOTC010000155.1:2261-6633 GCA_964582605.1 uncultured Geobacter sp.
CATGGAGCAACTGAACAGACCGCTTCCCCCCATTGATCTGCTCTGGCAGGATGATCGCCTGCTGGTCATCAACAAACCGGCCGGTCTGGCCATGCATCCGGCTGCCGAGGTGGATCAAAACCTGGCTGATATCGCTTCGGCCTGGTTGGAAAAGAAAAGCAACCATCCGGTGCGGGCCTATCCGGTCAACCGCCTGGACCGTGGTACCTCCGGCGTGGTACTGCTGGCCACCAGCTCATCCAATGCAGGGATACTGGGTAGACAGGTCAAGGAAGAAGGGCTGGACAAGATCTACCTGACAGTGGTGGAAGGGATTCTGGAAGGCGAAGGTGAGATCAACCAAGCGCTGGACGGCAAGGAATCCATCAGTCACTATCGTTGCCTCAGTAGCGGAGAAAATCATTCGTTTGTCTTGGTAGAACCGATCACCGGTCGCACCCACCAGATCAGGCGGCACCTCTCGTCAATCGGCCATCCGGTGGTGGGGGACAAACGGTATGATGCACAACCGCTGCCCACCCTGCCGGGCATCGCCCTGCACTCCTTCCGCACCATCCTGCAACATCCCACCCCTGAGACGCAACTGACGGTCTGCGCACCGCTGCCAAAAGAGCTGCGCATACTGGCCTGTGAACAATGCGGCATTGATGAACAGCAACTACTGAAACTTCTGATGGATCTGACACAATCAAAGACCAGCGACTGAGCAGCTCACTCACTACTCCAGCTCCGCTGGGCCTTGGGCACAAAGCCGATGAACCGCTCTTTGAACGGCCCATGCAGCTGGATAGTCCTGCTTGTACCGTCAGCACTCTCAAAGCAGACCGACTCTCCCTGTTTCTGGGCTGCAGTGTAGATGATTGCCGAGATTCCTTTCCGGTCAAGCTCCCAGCTGAAAAAGCGAAAAGGGGACTGGCGGACAACCTTCTCTCCGGTAACTGTCAGCCTGCCATGTATCATATCGACACTGAAAACAGCTATGAATAGAGCAAGCAGCACGAGAACGGCACCGATCAGAAACGGGGCATTGCTGGCAACGACAAAAAAGCCGAAAAGGGCAAAGATCAGTAGGACCAGCGGGCAACTGATCAGCCAGGTATACGTATAGCCGTAGCTGCCAACCAGATGATCCAGCATCTCATCAACCTGTGCCTTGTCACGGGCCTGAAATTGCCCCAGCAGCAGCATTTCGTTCAGCTCTTTAATTGCACCCATCAATTCCTCCCTTTGCTGCATTTAATACGGTGGCAAAAGCCGTCTGAAGCCATGCAGCAGGACCACAACCAGAAACAGAAGGTTTCTGACCGGAAGCCAGGGCACAAACAGGGGGGGATGCAAGGTCAGGAGTTTGTCGGTGTCTGCAGCTGCAGGGCGGGCGGAACTGGCCGCTGCCATCCCCAACCGCTCAATCCAGTCCACCGTGCGGGGCCACTCCTTCAGGTCATCCAGCCAGGCCTGCGGAATCCCTTCCCGTCCCACCTCGGCACCAACAATCCCTCCCAGAATAGCTGCGGTGGTGTCGGCATCGCCGCCACAGTGAATGACCGACAACACCGCCTCGCGATACTCCCGGCGATGACACAGCCAGGCATGCAGACAGACCGGCACCGTATGCAGGGCATAGCCGCTGACGCCGTTACCGCAACCGATCGTCTCCGCAAAGGCAGCGGTGGACTCCCCCCGCGCCACACTGTCAAAGGCAGCGGCCAGTGCCGCGCTGGTTTCCTTGCAGGCTGCGCCAAAGGCCTGTTCCAGATCCGCCAGAAACTCAGCGGCCTGAAACGGGAGCGACCTGGAGGCATGGTAGGCTGCCAGGGCCACCGCATAGGCAGCCTGCTCAGCGCGAGGGTCGGTATGGGTCAGGCGGGTGCTGATCCTGTTTAACTGCTTCAACAGCTCACGATCAGTGCCGTAGCAGACCCCCAGAATAGGGGCGCGCATGGCCGGACCGTTACCGGCTGAGAATACCCCGGAACGATCAGGAGAAAAACCGAACCAGAGCTTGATAATACCACGGCCGGTGGCAAGACCGACTCCGGCGGGCAGCCCCAGCAGCCAGAAACGCAGCCGCCAGGCCAGACTGCGTTGAAAGCAGTCACTAAAAGATTCCTGCAGATAGCCGGCTGAGATCAGGGCGTTGGCGGTCATGCAGGCATGCTCGGTATCATCAGAACAAAATCCCTTGCCCAGCAGGAAGTGATAATGGTCAAGTCCGGGAAACATGGCCTGCTGACGGCGGCGGGACAGTCCCTCAACCGCCAGACCCAGAGCATCACCAACCGCCGTTCCCAACAGGCAGCCCGCACCGCTACGGGCATCTGCATCCTGGCGGACCTGTTCAGCCTGCTGAAGCTGTTCTCGGCGGAAGGAACGCAGTCCCAGCAAGAGGTAGTAGCCGCTGCCGGGATCCAGCAGCAATGGCAGCCAGCATAAGAATCTCAAGACAGGAGACGGGGCATTGAGGCAGGCAAAGAGGCCGAAGAGGCCACCAACAAGCGGCAGGGGGGACGGACCATGCTCCCCCTTTGGTAGTTTCCGTGGTAGCATAATCAGCGTACGCAGATTGTAGCCGGCAGCAAGAAAGAAAATAAACAGCAACAGGCCTGATGTCCACCAGTGCACAAGCTCTCGCTGAATCTGGGTCATCTTGACCTCCTGCTACCCGTTGTTATTGTTATTATTGTTGTTGTTATTATTATTGTTATTGTTGTTGCTGTAGGAAAGTTCAGTGCTGCTCTGGCGTTTACGCTGTTCGGCATCTGCCAGTGCGGCTCCGGCCACCACAGAGGCAGCCACCGCACCGGTAATCAGGATGGTTTTGTTGTTCAGGAAGGCATTTCGATCAAGGATCGAGATTTTTTTTGTATCACAGTGCAGCACGCGGGTACCGTTTGCCCCAAGAGAAGGATAATCCTTTACCAGGGTCTTGTCGTTGTAGAGATAGAGATGATCCTGGGCATACACCAGCGACGGTTTCCGGTCAGCACTCCCGGCCATACGGCTGACCAGCTCCTCCTCGATCTGCGCCCGTTTTTTATCATCCGGTATCCCCACCAGATTCATGAACCGCTCTACCGTTGCAGCCGTGGCCTGAAGCTTTTGTGCTGACATATTTTGTCTCCCTACTCCTCTCCGTTCCAGTAAAATTCAAAGTTCTGGAACGGCAGGTTGATGGCCTGGATATGATAGAAGGCGTTGTTCTTCTGCTTCTGATAATGATACTCCCGCAGCTGGCCGGTGGTCACGAACAAATTGTTGAGTACATTCCTGATGAAAGAGCCACGGCAAAGCTGCAGCAGGCCGCTCAGGTCTGCAGTCAGCCACTCATCACCAAGCAACCGGTCGGACTGCAGCAGATTGAAAAAAATCTGGTGAGTAAGCAGATGTTCCTGCTTGCTGCGCTGTTCATCGCCATAGACCACGGTAGTGTCACGCAACAACTGGATATACAGGGTATTGCGGATCAGCTCTCCGCAGTTGGCCTCAAACAGAGAACGTCTGACATGCAGCACCAAGCGATCATCCTTGCCGATACTGTAAAGACTGCGCTGTGAAGCCAAAATCTGGGATTGCAGCGGGATCAGCTCAGCGTTCAGCTCCAGCAGAAAGGCATCCGGGCTATAGAGCTGTTGCAACAGCGGGTCAGTATCGATCAAGGCCTGCAGGCTGTTTTTCCGTTCATACAGCTCTGCCGGGATCAGCAGCACCGGATGCTGTGGTTGTTCCCTGGCCAACTCGTCTTGCAGCAAAGCCGGGTGCATCCCCAGCAGATATTCCCGCGCTGCTGCCGGTTGCTCTGTTGGTGCCAGCGGCGGGTACGAAACCGGGTTATCCCGATAGATCACCTTCTGCAAGGCGCAGGTGTACGATTTGTCTGAGCGATTCTGCAGCTTGACCGCCGGACAGCCGGTATGGCAGATCTGCAGATACTCGCAGCACTGACAGTCAGGATCAAGTCCCTGCTGCTGGTGCAGTAACCGAACCCGGCGGCTACCTTCAGCCAGAACAGCCTCCACCCCATCCGTAAAGAGATTGCCGTACTGCAGCTGCTCCACCCCCTGTCCCCGCACGCAGGACCAGATCGCCCCATCGGACTGCAGCAGGTAAAACCGCTCGCCACAGTTAAAGGCATTGGTGCAATAGCTGGGCTTGAATTCATCAAACCAGTTGCGGCGCAACCCTTCCTCCAGCTCAGTGCCGCTAAAGGCGTCCTGCAGGGCATGGTACAGGGCCAGCTGTTCTGCTTCACCGGCCTGCTGCAGCCCAAGTTCAGGCTGTCCTCCGAACTTTTGGCAGTTCAGCTCTGACCCGAATCCAAACATGATATTGAAGTTATTCATGTCAAAGCCCAGCTCACGGTGAATGGTCCAGA
>CAZOTC010000156.1:0-6632 GCA_964582605.1 uncultured Geobacter sp.
GGTGCAGACAAGGTCGTCAAGACCTTGCGGGTGCAGGTTACTGACCAGCCAGGATACCTTGGCCGATTGACAACCGCCGTAGGCAATGAGCGTGGCAATATAGGCGACATCAGACTGATCAGTTCAGGACTTACCCATAATCTGCGTGAAATCACCGTCTATGTTGATAACGACAGCCATCTGGAGCGGATCGTAACGGCAGTTGCCGGCGTGGAAGGTGTTGTCCTGGAGGAAGTGGTTGATATGGTGGAGAAGGTGCATATTGGCGGAAAAATCGCCATGAAGAGCCGCTCTCCCATCACCTCGCTGGGTGATGTTCGCAAGATTTACACCCCGGGGGTTGCTTCCATCTGTCGTAAAATCCAGCGGCAGCCGGAACTGGCTGCCAGATATACCGGTATCCGCAACAGCGTAGCGATCATCACCAACGGTACCGCGATTCTTGGCCTCGGAGATATCGGTCCGGTGGCCGGCATGCCGGTAATGGAAGGGAAAGCGGTGCTGTTTGACCACCTTGTCGGGATATCAGGAGTGCCAATCCTGATGAAAAGCAAAAACATCGAGCATATCATCGAGACGGTCTGGCACATCGCCCCGACTTTCGGAGCGATAAAGCTGGAGGATATTGCCGCTCCGGATTGCTTCGAAATCGAGCGCCGCCTGTCAGAGATGCTCGACATTCCGGTCATGCATGACGATCAGCACGGGACGGCGGTTGTGGTCCTCGCTGCCCTGCTCAACGCGGCACGGATTACCGGAATAACCCTGTCTGACATGACCGTCGGGATCATCGGTCTCGGTGCTGCCGGCATCGGTATCACAAAACTGCTCATGGCCCACGGTGTGAAACAGGTTATCGGCACCGACCTGAATAACAGTGCAAAAGAAATGCTGGATGCTCTAGGCGGCAGGGCTACAGATCTCCATGGCGTCATGAGCGGCGCTGAAATTGTCATCGCTACCACCGGCTGTCCAGGACTGATAAAGCCGGAAATGGTTTGTAAGGGCCAGATCATCCTGGCCCTGTCGAATCCCGACCCGGAGATTCGCCCCGAAACAGCAATGGCCGCAGGGGCCGCATTCGCCGCAGACGGCAAGAGCGTAAACAACGCTCTTGCTTTTCCCGGAATTTTCAGGGGAGCGCTCGATGCAGGAGCCACGGCCATTAACAAACAGATGCTCCTTGCTGCGGCACGTGCGATTGCCCAGCATGCCGGCCATGGCGAACTGGTTCCGGGGATACTTGATCATGAGGTTCATTCGGCAGTCGCAGACGCCGTTTTCATAGCCGCAGGGGACAGCGGTGCAGCACAAACATAGAGCTTGTTCCTGTTTTCCTGGCGGCCGGTTACTGACTGTCGTCTCCTTGCATAACCCGCCTTTTTAGGTATAGTTACATGAAACTATTATTGATGGCGCAACAACGAAAGGAGAAGCAGACATGTCTCAGGATGGAAAACCCTGGAGTCCTTACCTGGCCGGCGCATTAGCGGGACTGGTAAGTATCGGTTCAGTCTGGTTTGCCGGCAAGTATTTCGGCGCCTCTACCACCTTTGTGAAGACTGCCGGCATGGTTGAACAGCTTTTCAGCCCCGAGCGGGTGGCTCAGATGGAGTATTTTGTCAAGAACACTCCCGGCGTTGACTGGCAATCCATGTTTCTGGTGGGGATCTTCGCCGGCGCCCTGATCGCTTCCTTGTCGGACGGTTCCTTCCGGCTGCAGAAGCTGCCGCCACTCTGGGAAGGACGTTTCGGCTCCAGTGTCGGCAAGCGAGGGGTCGTTGCCTTTCTGGGAGGGACCGTGGCCATGTTTGGTGCACGTCTGGCCGATGGCTGACCGAGCGGTCATGGGCTGAGCGGTTCGCTCCAGCTGGCGGTAAGCGGTTTTATCTCTCTGGCATGCTTTTTCATCGGCGGTATCATTATGACACAATTACTGTACAGGGGAGGTGAGCGATGAGCCAACTACTGTATGGTCTGATTACCGGTCTTCTGTTTGGCTTCCTGCTGCAAAAAGGGCGTGTGCTGCGTTATGAAAAGCAGATCAGCGCCCTGCTGCTCAAGGATATGACGATCATAAAATTCATGCTGACCAGTGTGACGGTGGCCATGGTCGGCACCTATCTGCTGGTTGATCTGGAACTGGCCAAGCTATCGATCAAATCCACCATCCTGGGGGCCAACATCATCGGCGGCCTGCTGTTCGGGCTGGGCTGGGGGGCGTTGGGATACTGTCCCGGCACCTCGGTCGGCGCTGTTGCAGAGGGACGTTGGGATGCCCTCTGGGGTGTGGCCGGCATGCTGGCCGGTGCGTCACTCTTTGCCGCACTGTTTCCCGCCATGAAGGCCAGCGTGCTCACCTGGGGAGACTTTGGCAAGATAACCCTGCCGCAACTGCTGGGGATCAACCACTGGCTGGTGATTGTGCCGTTTGTCATCGGGACGCTGTTTTTATTTCGCTGGTTGGAAAAGAAAAACCTGTAACTGCCTAAAACAGTAAATATCAACACAGGATACGGTGTACAGCCGTGCAGGAGCAAGGTTCAATGCACAAAGACCGAACACAGTCAGCTGAAATTACGTGGCATGCAGCATCTGATCAGGACGTCATGACCCGACTGGATACACGCCCTGACGGATTGACTGATGGGGAGATCACCGAACGGTTGCAGCGCTTCGGTGCCAACACCCTTGCCCGGTCCGGCGGGACAAGCCCCTGGCTGATCTTCTGGCGCCAGATCAATAACCCGATCGGCTGGCTGCTGCTTGCTGCCGGTGCCCTGGCGGTTGCCCTGAAAAAACCCACCGATGCCGCGGTTGTTTTTGGTGCGGTGATCATCAACGCCATCATCGGTTTCATCCAGGAATATCGGGCCGGAAAAGCTATTGAGGCACTTGCCGCCATGATTCCTGAAGCGGCAACGGCAATCAGGAACGGGCAGTCCATCGCGGTGTCGGCAGACGGGTTGGTGCCAGGTGACGTGGTAACCGTACAGAGCGGTGATAAAGTTCCGGCCGACCTCCGCTTGATCCGGGTCAAGAACCTGCTCGTTGAAGAAGCCGCCCTGACCGGCGAATCTCTGCCGGTGGCAAAGCGCTCCGACGCGGTACTGGCGGACTCACCGCTGGGCGACCGTTTTTGCATGGCCTACAGTGGCACCCTGGTGGTGCAGGGTACGGCCACCGGCGTGGTGGTGGCCACAGGGAACAGCACCGAACTGGGACGGATCAATGCGCTGCTCAATCAGACCACGCAGCTGGAGACCCCGCTGACCCGACAACTGGCCAGGGTCACTACCGGCATCACCGTCGCTGTCGTGGCCGTAGTAGCGGTTTTGATCGTTTTCGGCATCTGGATCAAGGACGCCCCGGTTGGAGAATCCCTCATGGTTGCCGTTTCGCTGGCCGTGGCGGCAATCCCCGAGGGACTGCCTGCGGTTATCACCATCTGCATGGCCATCGGCGTCCGTCGAATGGCCGAACGGCATGCTGTTGTCCGTCACCTTCCGGCGGTAGAGACACTGGGATCCACAACGGTCATCTGCTCTGACAAGACCGGTACCCTGACCCGCAATGAGATGACGGTTCAGGTGGCGTGGCTGCAAGGGCATGAATACCGGTTTTCCGGGATTGGCTACACACCGGATGGCGAAGTCGAACACGACGGTGTTCGCTTGACAACCGTTCCTCCTGCACTGCATGAACTGCTCTCCATTGCCGTCCTCTGCAATGATTCCGCGCTGCGCCTCGAGGGAGACAGCTGGGCCATCACCGGTGATCCGACAGAAGCCGCCCTGGTGGTTGCCGGCCAGAAAGCCGGATTGCATGCCAACGAATTTCGCAGTCGCCACCAACGTCTCGACGTTATCCCCTTCGAGTCGGACACCCAATACATGGCTACCCTGAACCGGTTTGACGGCAAAAACCGCATCCTGCTTAAAGGGGCGCCGGAAACGGTCATTGATCGCTGCGACCTGGACAAGGCGGGGCAGCAGGCAGTGCATGAAGCCATGGCAACCTACGCCCGCCAGGGGATGCGAGTCATCGCCTTTGCCCAACGCCGGGACGTTGCAGCCGAAGATATTTCTCCTGGTGACGTTACACAAGACCTGCAGTTTGCCGGACTGCTCTGCATGATTGATCCTCCCCGTACCGAAGCCATGGACGCCATCCGGGTCTGCCATAGCGCCGGTATCACGGTCAAGATGATTACCGGCGACCATCCCGTAACGGCCGAAGCCATCGGTCGGCAGCTCGGCCTGCTCAAGCATGGGCAGGGAGCCCTGACCGGTCGCGACCTGCAAGGCCTCTCTGAAGCAGAGCTCCAGTCAACGGTCATGAGTACCAATGTATTTGCCCGCGTGGCTCCGGAGCACAAGATCGCCCTGGTGCAGGCCCTCCAGGCCCAACGCCATGTGGTTGCCATGACCGGCGATGGTGTTAACGACGCACCGGCGCTCAAACGGGCCGACATCGGGATCGCCATGGGTATTACCGGCACAGCGGTATCCAAGGAGGCGGCCAAGGTTGTCCTGATGGATGACAATTTCGCCTCCATCACTGCAGCGGTGGAAGAGGGACGCCGGGTCTACGACAATCTCATCAAGTCCCTGGCTTTTGTGCTGCCCACCAATCTGGGGCTGGCCTGCATTCTGACCGCATCCATGTTTTTCTTCCCGACAGTACCGGTCGACGGAGTGAATGAGCTGCTCATGGCCATGTCTCCCAGTCAGACTCTCTGGATCAACCTGGTGGCAAGTATTACCCTCTCGATCCCGCTGGCCTTTGAGGTACTGGAGCCAAACGCCATGCGGCGCATGCCCCGTTCTCCCGACGAACCGGTCTTTTCCGGTTTCATTGTTGCACGCCTGATCATAGTTGCCCTGCTTATGTCCGCTGCTGCCTGCGGTCTGTTTCTCTGGGAATACTTCCGGATCGTCGGCCCTGAACCGGTAACGACCGCCCGGCATGCCCTGGCACTGGCCGAAGCACAAACGATCTGCGTGACCAGCATCACCTTCACCCAGACATTCTATCTGCTCAACTGTCGATCCCTGCGCGACTCCCTCTTTTCACAAGGGGTATTCAGCAACCCGTCAATCTTTATCGGTATCGGCATCCTGCTGCTGCTCCAGGCCTGTTTCATCTACCTGCCGCCGCTGCAGGGACTTTTCGCTTCGGCAGCGCTCGATGCCCGGGCCTGGCTGTATGCCATGGCTGCAGGTGCGATTGTGCTGCCGGTGATATCGCTGGACAAATGGATCAGAAACCGCAGCAGTCAAAACATGCTGTCACGATAATTCTATTGACAGCTGAACCCGGTTCGGCTACCGTTTTTATCACTGTAAAGGGGAGTAGCTACCGGCCGGAGAAATGGCCGACCCATGTCCGTCAATACGACCACCCGGTCCGGATATGGGACGAGAAATCGATCGCAAGACCTTTACCCAGGCGAGCATATATGCGCTGTGGGTAAAGGTCTTTTTTATTTTGGGCAGTAAATCACCTGAAAGGAGCATCACCATGAAAAACACCGTAAGTCTTACCGTACTGGCACTGGTTGCCGCAACGCAGGTCCAGGCAGCAGACGTCACCTGGAGCAAGGATATCAAGCCGCTGTTTGACAAGCAGTGCCTTGCCTGCCACGGGGCAACTGCACCGGAGCATGATGAATTTGGCAAAGATAAAAAGGGGTACACTGCCAAAAACATCGGCATGCGGATGGATACCTACAGCCATCTGATCACCTATGTGGGCTGGCCCTACACCGGGGCACTGATGCGGCGTCTGGATGACGGCAGCAGCAAGGCAGACAAGAAGCCTGGCAACATGTACCAGTACCTGGGGGCAAATGAAACTGAACGGCAGGCAAACCTGAACCTCTTCAAAAACTGGGTTGGCAACTGGAACCAGAAGCGCTGGAAGGATATCAGCAAAGACGAGTTGCATACAATCAAGGCAACATACTGAAAACAGGGAGGTACCAAGATATGGCAATGGATGTAATCGATTATGAGATCTTTGGTTCAGAGATGCAGTTTGTCGAGGTAGAGCTTGATCCGGGTGAGGCAGCCATTGGTGAGGCCGGGGTCATGATGTACATGCAGGACGGCATCCAGATGGATACGGTCTTTGGCGACGGGTCCCAGCAGACAAGCGGTTTCATGGGCAAGCTGCTGGGGGCCGGCAAGCGGTTGCTGACCGGTGAAAGCCTGTTCACCACCGTCTTTCACAACGAAGGCAGCGAAAAACGGCGGGTGGCCTTTGCAGCCCCCTATCCGGGCAAGATTGTGCCGGTGCAGTTGACTGATATCGGCGGCACGCTGATCTGCCAGAAAGACTCATTCCTCTGTGCAGCCAAAGGGGTATCGCTCGGCATCGCCTTCCAGAAGAAGATCGGCACCGGCCTGTTCGGGGGCGAAGGGTTTATCATGCAGAAGCTTGACGGCGACGGCATGGTCTTTATCCATGCCGGAGGCACCCTACATGAGCGGACACTGGCCCCGGGAGAGACGCTGCGTGTTGATACCGGCTGCGTGGTGGCATTCCAGCCGTCGGTTGATTTCGACATTCAGTTTGTCGGCAAGATCAAGTCAGCCATCTTCGGCGGTGAAGGGCTGTTCTTTGCCACC
>CAZOTC010000157.1:0-6617 GCA_964582605.1 uncultured Geobacter sp.
ACGTGGAATACGGCGGTCAGTTTGAAAGCGAGGCCAGTGCCACACGGGTACTGGGTCTGTTAAGCCTGCTCTCGGTCAGCCTGATTCTGCTGATCCTGTACATGGAGTTCGGCTCATTCCGCACCGCCGGGCTGGTGATGGTCAACCTGCCGCTCTCCTTTATCGGCGGTATCGTGGCGGTGATGCTGACCGACCGGATCATCAGTGTTGCCTCGCTGGTGGGCTTCATCACCCTGTTCGGTATCGCCACCCGCAACGGCATCCTGCTGGTCTCCCATTACCGTTACCTGATGGAGGTTGAGGGATCAAGCCTGTACGATGCCGTGTTGAAAGGGTCACAGGAACGGTTGCGGCCGGTCACCATGACCGCCCTGGCGGCTGGGCTGGCCCTGGTTCCCTTTGCCCTGGCCGCCCACAAGCCGGGCAATGAGATCCTCTCGCCCCTGGCCGTGGTGATTCTGGGGGGACTGCTCAGTGCCACGGTGTTGAACATGCTGGTGCTGCCGGCGTTGTATCTGCGGTATGGCAGCGGAGATACAACGGGTGACAGAGGTAACAGGCGTCGTTTTCCCCGTTGACTTTGTTCAGAGGGTGTGTTCCGTTGACTATCTGCTGAATCGAGCGTAATGGGTGCATTTCAGGGTAGCTGTTTAAAACCTTCTGCACCGGAGCAGCAGAAGAGTACTTGGCAGGATTTTTGATCACCCCTCTGGATGGGCAGATGTATCACCCGGCGTGATACAGAAAGAGACTGAAATGACCAGAGAAAAGTGGCTGCAACGGGCAAACGGGCTGGCACTGTTTACCATTTTTTACAATATCGCTGAAGGGGCCGGATCGGTCTGGTTCGGCGTGGCGGATGAGACCCTGTCGTTGTTCGGTTTCGGGATGGATTCCTTTATTGAGGTGATCTCGGCCATTGGGGTCTGGCATATGCTGCACCGGATCAGACAGAATGGAGGCGAACAGCGGGACGAGTTTGAACGGCGTGCACTCAGGATTACCGGCGCGGCTTTTTATCTGCTGACCTCCGGACTGCTGCTGACCGCAGGCATTAACCTCTACAGCAGCCACAGACCTGAGACGACGGTCTGGGGGATCATTATCTCACTGATCTCGATCTCGTTCATGTGGTTCCTGATCCACCAGAAGACCAAAGCAGGCAAGGCATTGGCATCACCGGCTATCCTGGCCGATGCGGCCTGTTCCCGGGCCTGCCTCTATCTCTCGCTGGTGCTGATGCTTGCCAGCGTCGGGTATGAGTTGAGCGGTCTCGGTTGGCTCGATGCCGTCGGCGCCGCCGGCATCGCCTGGCTGGCGTACAAAGAGGGGCGCGAGGCCTTTGGCAAGGCAAAAGGGCTTGCCTGTTCATGCAGCTGTTCCTGCGGCGGGGAAGCATGACCGCACTGGATGCTCGCATAACCGGCAAGTTCAAGATTGCCATCGCCCTGACTGCCGTTACCCTGGTTGCCGAGGTGGCGGGCGGTATCTGGACCAATTCGCTGGCGCTCCTGTCCGACGCAGCCCATGTTTTTCTGGACCTGTTTGCCCTGGTGCTCTCCCTTGCTGCCGTGCAGCTGGCAGGTCTGCCTACTTCGGAGCGACACACCTTCGGTTTTCACCGTTCTGAAGTCTTTGCCTCCTTTATTAACGGCCTGACGGTATTTCTGATGGGGGCAGGAATCCTGTATGAGGCCTGGGACCGCTTTGCTGCACCGCAGGCGGTTAAGAGCGGCCCGATGCTGCTGATTGCCCTGATCGGTCTGGTGATGAACCTGCTGGCAGCCAAGATCCTGCACAGTCACAGTCATGACGACCTGAACGTGAAGAGCGCCTTCCTGCATGTGGTGGGGGATGCTGCCGCGTCGGTGGGGGTGATCATCGGCGGGATTGTGATGTACTACACCGGCTGGTACCTGCTGGATGCCCTGCTGTCCGCTGCGATTGGTCTGTTGATCCTGACCGGGGCAGGGCGACTGCTGCGGGACGCAACCCATATCCTGATGGAAGGATCACCGCGCGGGATGGACCTTGCCGAGGTCGCAGCGGCCATTCGGGAGGTAGACGGGGTGCGGGATCTGCATCATCTGAATGTCTGGTCGGTCTGTTCCCATATCACCGCGCTGTCAGTACATGTTGAGGTGGAGTCCGGCTATGAAGACCGGCGCAGCGGCCTGTTGCACCGGATTGAACATGCGCTTGAGCACGGTTTTCATATCACCCACACCACCATCCAGCTTGAGTGCAGTGACTGCAACGGCGGGCCTTTGATCAAGCCGCTGCAGCATCAGGAACGTCAGGAGCCGTGCTGTGGGCATGACCATTGAGGAGGGGCGATGATGCGTGATGAGGAACTGGTCTGTTTTTGCAGTCAGGTGACCGCCGGCGCCGTTCGGCAGGCCATGCGGGCGGGGGCGACTAGTATGGATGCTGTCCGTTCCATGACCGGTGCCTGTACGCTGGGGCGCTGCAAGGAGCTGTCGCCACGGGGCAGGTGATGTGCCCACGAGATCAGGCAGGTGCTTGACGAGAATCAGTGATTATTCAGCAGCAAAGGATTTCAGCAGCAGTTGCCATTCAGTTGGCGTGAGCACCATCGGCCGCATCAGGGTCTGTGGTCTGCTCTCCCGGGGATTTTTCAGCCAGCGTTTCAACCGATCTTCAGTCCATTCCCTGTTTCCCTCAAAGGTCGGCGGGTAAAACCTGGTTAGCAGGCCTGACAGGTTGGGACCCGCCGTGCCGCTGCCCAAACCGCCATCCCGTTTTGACAAGAGCTTGTGGCAGCCGCCGCACTGTTTTACAAAAACATGCTGCTTCTGCGTGTCGGCGTTGCTGAAGAACACGATCTGGGGTGGCTCTTTGTCGGCTCTGCCTGTCTGTGCTCCGCCAGCCAGTATAACCGTGATCAGGCGATCAAGATCCGCTGCAGAAAAGTGGAAGTTGGGCATGAACAGGGCCGGCTCAATCAGTGCCTTGCGGATAGCCCCGGTCTGTGCGGTCCAGAGCAAGCTGTCAAGGTTTGATGCCAGCCGGTTGCCGCTCTTCTGCAACGTATGGCAACGCCTGCAGGCGGTCTGTTCTGCCAGCTTTTTCCCTGCTTGCACCACTGGTGAGTGTTGATTGGTAAAGCCGGCATACTGACCGGCAATCAGACCGCTGTGGGCCAGATCGGTACGATTGGTCTGCTGGTTGCCCCGGTGACAGTGGCTGCAGCTGCCCTGTTCCTGATAGTGAGGCGGATGGCAGCCCAGGCAGAAGTTGCGGGGGGCTGCAGCAGCCGTGCAGATCCAGAGCAGCAGGGAGAGAACTGTCAGAACGGCAGTACGAAGGCCCAATTTTCCCCCCTGAAGTACAGCCCGATCACGGTCAACACGATCATACCCAGCAACAGAACTGTCGCAGTCACGGCAATCGTACGCTGTCCGGCACCAAACCAGATTGCCCGTTCAGGCACCTTGCCGATCAGCCAGGGCAGGCAGCTGAACAGCAGGGCCGTCAGCAACAGAGGATAGATCAGCCAGATCCGGTAACTGACCAGCTCCTGGATCCAGAGCAGGAACCAGGCCGATTTAACCGGATTGGGTACCGTTGCCGGACTGGCCGGTTCCTGCAGCGGTGCCGGCAGCAATGCTGCCAGCAGAAGCAGCAGCACGGTACAGGACCAAAAGGCCCGTTTGATCAGCCGGAAAAAATGCGGTGAGCTTTTCAGGTACGGTTTGTTCATAGGTAGGGTAACAGCCCTTTCTGCTTGCGTACCAGATAAAAGTGCAGCAGGCAGAGCACAATGATAAACATCGGCAACAGCACCACATGCAGCACATAGAAGCGGATCAGCGAAAGCGGTCCGCCGACATAATCCGGCACAAGAATATCACGGAAAAAGCCGCCCAGAGGGACCGCTTCAAGCAGGGTCATGCCGGTCTGGGTGGCCCAGAACGCCAGCTGATCCATCGGCAGCAGATAGCCGGTGTAGGCCTCAAAGACCGTCAGTGCCAGCAGGCAGACTCCGATGATCCAGTTGCGTTGCCGGGGCGGGGCAAAGGCTCCGGTCAGAATGACACGCAGGGTGTGCAGCATGATCAGGATCAGGAAGGTATGGGATGCCAGACGGTGCAGGCTGCGCAGATACCTGCCGCCGTAGACCGATGCCTCCAGAAAGATGATCGATTGATAGGCCTCCCCGGCGCCGGGACGGTAATAAAACAGCAGCAACAGCCCTGAGATCCCCAGCAGCAGCAGGGTGGTGAAGGCCAACCCCCCAAGGCAGAAGGTGTAGCTGAACTTCAGGTTCTGTTTCAGCACCACCCGGGGAAAGAGATGTTTGAGAAAGTCTTTGAACAAGCTGAACTCCTTTGCTTACCCCCGCACCACCAGTAGATCGCCCTCTGTCTCAACCATCAGACTGGGCAACGGACGTTCTGCCGGGCCGGTCAGTACCTTGCCCTGACGGTCAAAGCGGCTGCCGTGGCAGGGGCAGACCATCCCCTCCGGTGTGACCGTCACCGTACAGCCCAGATGGGTGCAGACCAGGCTCAGGGCGATGACCTGCTCCCCCTGACGGATCAGCGCAATCCGCTCCTGTTTGTAGATCAGCGCCCCGCCGATCGGAATATCGGCCTGTGGCACCCGCAGCAAGGCCTGTTTCTTGACCTGCTTGGGGGTCAGAAAACGCCAGAGCCCTGCCGCAATCAGCGGTACCGTTATCAGCGCGGCGATGAAACGGCGTCTGGTCTGCTGAACTGTTTCCATTTTTCCACGTAGATCCTTTTGTAGGTATCACTTTTAGCTGACATCCGCAGGTAGCGAGCCTGGCTCATGAAGCTGCCGTTTGTCATCCGTTGTCCTGACTGGTTCCAAAACGAGAACAGGGTCAGGCCGTCTTTGGTCAAATCATAAATCCGATCCTGCGGTCGTTCCAGTAAAAAACGGCGTGGATTATCATGGCAGCCGTCACACATCACGGTGCCGCGCTGGATGGTATGAGGGGAAAATGCCCGCCACTCTGCTGCCAGCAGCCGGTTTTCAGGTCCGGCTGCACGCCCGTTGGAAATCCTGCCATAGTAGGCGATAAACTGTGGCCTGATCGGTGCTATCCTGCCGTGGGAATTGATACCCAGGGGGGGCAGATCCTGCCGCTTCAGGTAGACACTTTTTGCATACCCGTTGTGGGTGTAGGTCAGCGCCTGATAAGGATCTTCGACCGTGCCGGAGGTAAACTGCAGAAAAAAAGTACCATACTCCTGGGCTGTCCAGGCAGCATGGCAGGCGACACACTCCATCCGTTCCAGGTGGGCAGCTATCCGGTGTTCCAGTACCTTCCGGCTGGGGATGTGGCAGTCTTTGCAGCCTTTTGCTGCGGTCTGACCTTTGATCAGGCTTTGCATGCTGTGGCAGTCATTGCAGGTCATCCCCCGCTGCTGGTGGATGTCAGGCAGCATCTTCAGGAAGGTCTCGCCCTGCAGGCGTTCACCGCGCTGATAGCGTTCATGCTCATCCCGTGGGGCTCTGCCAAAATAGTCCCAGCCCACGTAGTAACCTTTGTGGCACCTGGAGCAGGTATCGGCCTGGGGTCGGCTGACGGTATGGCCTGTACCGTGGCAGTCACGGCAGCCCTGCAGATGGCAGCCGGAGCAGTTTTTCTGGTCAAAAGCATGATCTACCCGGCCGTAGCTGCGGGCGATGAAACCCTTTTCCTTGCTACGTGTTGCCATTGCATGCTGGTACATCTGCTGATACCCCTGATGGCACTTCACACAGCCAGCTGAACCATGTCTACGGTCAGACGGGTCGGTCAGCAGCTGTCTGTCCTGCAGGTGGCAATCGCGACAGGCCAGACGGCTGTGTCTGCCGCTGATGCTCACGTCTGGGGCATGGCAGAGACGGCACTGGTCTGCAGCCTGAACAGTCAGGCTGTTAACGAGGAGCCAGCAGGCGGCGATGAAGGGTATCGTCCAGGTCACGGTAGTTGATCCTTGTGCGGTAGATAGGGTCTTTGGCTGACGGGTGGCAGATCAGGCAGGTGTTGACTGCCAGTGTGCGTTGTACCTCCTGCTGGTTCAGGGGGCGTGCATTGGCGCGGGTTATGGCTGAATAGGCCTGTACCCTGCCGTTCTGCATGGTCAGGAAGCCGTCCAGCGGCTTATGGTCGGAAAGCTCGCAGATCAGGGTGCCCTTGATGCTGCGGCCTTCTACTACATGCTGGCCGAATCCGAGAAAGGTTGGATTGGCGTGACATTCTGCACAGCCCACCGCCTTTTTGCCGGTGTTGTGGCCGTGGAACGGGGCGAAGCGCAGCTGGCGCTTGCCTTTGTAACGTGCAATCTCACCTGCCTTGCTGACGCTGCCGTCTTTTTCAACCACGGTCACAAAGGTCTGGCAGCCGGGGGTAACCGGTGAGATCCTGCCTTTCTGGTTCAAGGCAAGGGGAAAAGGGTAGAGCGAACGATAATCTTCGGTTTCTGTAAACTGCCCCTTTGTTTCGACACCCTTGATGAAGTCAATCTGGCTTCCTTCCCGGTCGTACTGGGTATGGCATCCATAGCACTGCACCACGGTGCGGGAATGGCAGGCGGTGCAGGCCAGTCGTCCGTGACCGGCAACCGTATGCTCCGGGGTGC
>CAZOTC010000158.1:0-6596 GCA_964582605.1 uncultured Geobacter sp.
AGCTCGGTGTCGGCACCGGTGGTTTCAAGATCGATCTCTTTGCCCAGTTCTGCCGAGAGGTCGCGCACCAGTCGCTTGAATTTGCTGAAGGTGGAGCCGATCGGCAGCATCCGCATATTGAGGGTGGTGTCCCGCAGTTCAGAGATCAGTCGTTCCACCTCTTCGGCAACGGTGACGATCTCGTTGTCATTGCGGTTCCCGGCAATCTGGGTCAGATGGGCCTGGACCGTGACCAGCTCTCCCACCAGATTGACCAGATGGTCAAGCCGTTCTGCCGGGACCCTGATCGAGAGCGATGCCTCGGCAGCAGCAGAGGGGGCTGCCGTACGTTCTTGTCGAACCTGCTTGATCTGTTGTTGTTCAGCCAGGGCGGATTGGACCTTGGAGGCCGGAACCAGCCCCTGCTCCACCAGGATCTCGCCGAAACGCTTCTGCATGGAAAGGATCTTCTGCATCTCGACCGGGGAGAGATCACCCCGTTCAACCAGGATGTCACCCAGTTTCTTGTAGTCGCTGCCGGCATCCAGGGCACTGCTGTCGTCAATCAGGTCAATCTTCAGGTCGCAGTCATCTTCCACAAAGATGAATACATCCTTGATCGCTTCGATGCCGCGGTTGGTGGTCAGGACGATATCCCAGTAGAAGAAACAGTGCTCAGGGATCAGCTGGTCAAGCAGCGGGATGGCGTCAAGGTGGGCAACGGTCTTGCAGGCACCGAGGTCGCGCAGCTCGTTCAGCAGGTTGACCGGGTTGGTACCCCCCAGCATGATTTCCGGCAGCGGTTTGAAGCGGATCCGGTAGGTGCGGGTGGTGCTTTCAGCCGTTGATGCAGGAGCCGCCAAAGCAACGGCAACTACAGGTTTTGGTGCCGTCTGGGGCAGCAGCTCCTGCAGACCGTCAATGATCCGCTGACCATTGGCCTCATCAGCCGGAGGGCCGCCGGCGGAGGCTTCCAGCATGGCGGTGATCTGATCCCTGGCCTGCAGGGTAAGATCAAGCAGCCCGCGGGTGACCTGCATCTTGCCGTTTCTGACCTGGTCGAAGACCGTCTCTACCTCGTGCGTAAAGCGGGCGATGTCGTCAAAGCCGAACATGGCACCGGAGCCCTTGATGGTGTGCATGGCCCTGAAGACCCGATTGATCAGGTCGTCATTTTGGGGGTTGTCCTCCAGTTCAAGCAGGGAGGTCTCCAGCTCGGCCAGCAGTTCCGAGGCTTCTTCGCGGTAGGTAGCGATATGTTGTTCTTGTGGACTGGACATAGAGTCTCCGGGGTCCGGGGTCCGGGGGCCGCGAGCCGGTAAAAGCCAAAACTCCTGCTTTTACTGGTCCCCGGCCCCTGGCCTCTGGACCCTAACCGAGTACTTTCTTCACAACAGCGATCAGCTGTTCAGGTTTAAACGGCTTGACGATCCAGCCGGTTGCACCGGCAGATTTGCCTTCTGCCTTGCGTGATTCCTGTGATTCAGTAGTCAGCATGACAATCGGGATGAACTTGTTCAGGGAGCCGGCACGCACCCCTTTGATCAGTCCGATGCCGTCCAGGTTGGGCATGTTCAGGTCGGTGATCAGCATATCCACCTTCTGGCTGCCCAGCTTGGTCAGGGCATCTTTGCCGTCAACCGCTTCTACCACATCATAGCCGGCCTGCTTGAGGGTAAAGCTTACCATCTGACGAACGCTTGCCGAATCGTCGGCGGTCATGATCAATTTTGCCATTTCAGTTTATTCCTCCGCACCATATACAAGGTAAGCCATCATTGTGTTTGCAGGTGGTCTGGCCTTGCAGGCCGACATGCTCAATTGCTGTTTTTATGTCCGGGGTCATGTTGCCGGAAAAGTTGAACCTTTTATGGGAATCAAGGGCTGTACGGCAGGCAGAGCAGATCAACTGCAGGCCGGCAAGATCAATGGCATCAACCGCTGAAAGATCCATTTGTATGCCGGCTACCGGCCCGATCCGGTCCAGCAGCAGCGCCTGCAGTTCCGGCGCAGTGTCAATGGCCAGTCTGCCGGCAACGGTTATCTTCAACGTGGTGCCATCACCAAGCATGGTGTGGGTAAGCGTCAGGTCAGACATTGAAAACTCCCGGGTCCGGGGTCCGGGGGCCAGGGTCCGGTATAGGCCTTGTCCGGCCCCTGGACCCTGGTCCCTGCCCCCTAGAATAGATCAACATTATCGCCGTACTCGGAACCGCTGCCGCTGTTTTCCTGCTGCTTCTGCAACGAGAGCTGCACGCCATGCCGTGCTGCCATCATCTCGTGAATCATCCGTTCACTTTCCATGGTGTAACGCTGCTCCATGTGGCGCAGGTTGTCACGGAATTCCGTTGACGCCGGTACCTGCCGACGCGCCTCCGTGAAGATCTGTTCCAAGGAGTCTGCTGCCTGTTCCGACTGGCGCTGTATCTCTTCATGGATATGGATATTGTCCGTGGTGCGGTTGATGTCGTCAGCCAGAGATTCTGCAGTGCCTGCAAGATGACCTAGCTGCTGCAGCAGGCTCTGGTTGATGTCGGACAGTGCCAGGATGATCTGCCGGGCCTCCTGCTCCATCCTCGCAACCTGCTGGGAATCTTCCCCTTCACTTAAGTAAGCCTGGTCGGACATGGTGGCGGTAATGGCATTTATGGACAGTAGGGTGGTTGATACCGCTTCGGTCTGGGTGACGGCATCAAGCGAAAGCCGTTTGATCGCTTCGGCCAGCACTCCCAAGGCAGCTCCCTGGGGACCGGTATGGGCTGCCTTGATCTGGGCATTCAGGGCAATCAGGTCGATCTCTGAGCCGACCGCCTCGATGTCACTTACGAATCCGCCGATTTCAGTGATGGTACCGGTTACCTCGTGCATGGCGGCAGCAAGCTGCTGATCTGCCTTGTCACAGTTCTGCAGGATCAGGGTGACGTCATGCATCTCCTTTTCCATGGTGTCCAGCAGCGAGGCCTCTTTTGATCCTGAATTACCCATCAACGCCTGTTGCAGTTCGTGGCTGATCCGGGTCTGCTTTGATCCGATGTCGCGCAGGCTGCTCAGGATGGTATTGGTGGCCTTTGCCAGCTGGTCGGCGGCATGCCGCGTCTGGGCGGTCTGCAGTTCGCAGATATCGCCGATCTCGGCAACCAGTGCCGGGCAGGCGTCATCATTGGGGGTTGCATTGCAACAGGTGTGCTGCTGCAGTTTCTCAAGCGCTTCAATGACATGTTCAATCTGCTGGCGAGTTATGTCGTGGAACTGCATCGAGGCGACCACGGCACCGATATCCAGGGAGATCTCTTCTGAAATGAGCGCAACCTGGTTGCCGGTGGCAGAGCAGGTGGTGTTCAGGTTGGCCAGGGTTTCAAGGTGGTTGCCGACGGCGGTCAGTATCGTGCGGGCATCGGCGTACTGGTGTTCTTCAGTGGTGCGGACCATCTGCAGGTTGCCACTGATCAGCTGGGCCAGGGACTGGCGCTGGGTCATAATGCCGGCTGATTTTTCACTGACGGTCTGGGAGAGTTTTTCAACATCCATGGCAAGCGTGGTAAAGCCTGCCCCCAGCTCTCCCAACCGGGCGGATTCTATTTTTGTTGAGATGGAGAGCATTCGCAGTGCCTTGTCCATCTTCTGGAAGCCCTCCAGAGGCTGGACGACATTGTCAAGCTGCACCATGATCTTCTCGAGGGTGTCGCAGCTTTGGGTACCCATGCTCTTGATCCGCTCCAGATATTCATGCATCTCGGTAAACAGGGTGCGAAGCCGTTCGGTCAGCTGGTTGCTCTCTGAACCTGCAACCAGCTCTACCAGTTCATTGGAGACCGCAGAGATACTGGATGAACGGATGGCAAAATCCTGCAGTCTGCCGCCAAGTTCCAGAAACTGGTCTTCTGTGCTGCCGGCCAGCCGCCGCAGGGTCTCCATGACAGGAGCCAGGCAGGCGTTCCATTGCTGAAGCTGATTACAGAGCTGGGGGGTCATGGAGCAGATTCCTTTCACCACTCATTGCTGCTGGATAAGGCCCAGGGCACGCAGTTCCCGGACCAGTTTCTGCTTGCTGATCGGCTTGACCAGATAGGCAGTTGCGCCGTCCTGATAAAATGAATCAAAGACTGTTTTAGGATCGTCCAGGGCCGTGGTCATAATGATCTTTGCCTCAAGATTAGGCGGCACTTCAAACTCTTTTTCCATTTTCCTTATCTGGCGCAACGCCTCCCGGCCATCCATCTTTGGCATCATGATATCCATGCAGACCAGGTCGTAGGGGGTCTTGGCGTCATGGGCCATTTTAAAGGCGGTTACCGCTTCTTCTCCGTCAACGGCAATCTCGATGTCACCAAAGGTGTTCAACAATTCTCTCAGAATCCGGCGGGATATGAAGTCATCCTCGACAATCAGAATTTTCACGTGCAGACTCCTTTAAAAATCTTTACTGCTGGAAAAAACATAGTCCCTGCCGGCAACTTCTTTCTGATGACATTCAAAGCAGTTTTTTACCGGGTCAAGCCCGCTGGGCTTGCCGTCTGCGCCATATCCGGCATACAGCCAGCCGCCGGTAGCCTTTTGGCGTTTGTCTTTTTTCATCAGCACAACCATGTTTTTGGGACCGTCAACACTGCTGTCTCCGCCTTTGATGGAAAAATGCTCCACCACAATCCTGCTCCCTTCGGGAAAGCGGTTGTTGGCCTGATAGCCTTTCATCGCCTTCTGGTCGGCATAGATGTAGTGAATACCATAAAAGAGTGATTTTTTGTCAGTAACTACCTTGCGGCTACTTTTTTTCCAGGCCTGGTAGTTGGGCAGGGGGGGGGCAGCCGCAAGCGCCGCTGTAGTCAAGGCCACCAGCAGAAGGGCTGCCGTGACGCTGAATGTGATGGTTTGTTTCATGCGGTTTCCGAGCTCCTTTGGTTGTGTGTCCGGGTGCGTGAAGGGGAGTATACCATGCAGCTTCAGTTTGTCACGCAAGTACACGGATCTTGATTCTTACTACCACGTTTTTAATGAAAGTCAAATTACTCTGCAGAGGCTGACTCTACCGGCAGATAAATCACAAAGACGGTTCCCTTGCCCGGCGAGCTCTTGACGGTTATCGCTCCCTTGTGCTGCTTGACAATCCCGTAAACCATCGAAAGTCCCAGGCCGCTTCCCTTGCCGACCTCTTTGGTGGTGAAAAACGGGTCAAAGATCTTTGGCAGTACCTTTTCCGGAATGCCGCAGCCGCTGTCGGAGACGGTCAGGCAGACATACAGTCCAGGCGCAAGATCAAGCTCGGCAGCGGCCTGCTGGTCAAGTCTGGTGTTTGATGTGCTGATGCTCAGCAGTCCGCCGTCCGGCATGGCGTCGCGGGCGTTAATGGCCAGGTTCATCAGCATCTGTTCAATCATGCTGCGATCTACGCTGGAGTGGATCATATGCTGGTCGCAACTGAAACTGAGGGTGATGTTGTCGCCGATTATGCTGCGGATGAACTTTTCAAAGTTGGCCACCAGGGTGCAGAGTTCCGATTTTGAGGGTGTTGCCTCCTGTTTGCGGCTGAAGGTCAGCAGACTCTGGGTCAGGCCGGTGGCCCGATTGGCCGCATCAACAATCATCTGCAGGCCTTCGTGGTGCGGATTGTCCGGAGGGGTCTGCATCAGCAGCATGGAGCTGTAACCCCTGATGACCGTGAGAATGTTATTGAAATCGTGGGCCACACCACCGGCAAGAATACCGATCGCCTCCAGTTTTTGCGAGTGCCGCAGGCGTTCTTCCGCTTTCTTGATCCGCAGCATGACCTTGATATGGGCCACCAGTTCATGGGGGGATATCGGTTTCTGGAGAAAGGCGTCGGCACCGAGATCAAGGGCCTTGACCCGGTCCTTTGAGGCCACATCGGCTGCTGTGATGATGATGATCGGAATATAGGCGGTGACAGGATCCTGTTTCAGGCGTTGAATGACCTCATAGCCATCCATTTCAGGCATCTGCAGGTCCAGAAGAATGGTGTCGGGGTGTTCGCTGCAGGCACGTTCAATCCCTTCACGGCCGGAACTTGCCATTGAAAGGTTTGCATCCGGCAGGTGGTTTTCGATGATACTCTTCATCACCAGCAGGTTGACGTTTGAGTCGTCAATGGCAAGCAGTTTCATAATGCCGGCACCGCTTCTACCCTGAAAGGCAGGCTGCAGCTGAAACGGCTGCCCTGCTCAGGGCTGCTTTCCAGAGTCAGGGACCCCCCCAGTTTGTCACAGAGGGTGCGGACAATGGCCAGACCGATGCCGCTGCCGTCATGGCGACGGGTCAGGTAGTGTTCCATCTGGGTGAACGGCTGGAAGATCACTTCCTGGCAGGCAGCCGGTATCCCCTTGCCGTTGTCGCTGACCTGGAGCAGTACCGCTGCCTCATGGCCGTTGTCATGCTTCAGCTCGGCCTGAAGGCTGCAATGCACCGCACCGCCTCTGCCGGTGAATCTGAAGGCATTGTCAAGCAGGCATCCGGCAATAATGTAGAGCGCGTCCCAGGGGCCGTTCAATTCAATGTCGGGCAGGTCACTGCAGCTGCTGGTAAAGCTGATCCCGCTGCTGCCGGCCTTGTCCTCGAAACGTTTTTTGATGGAAGAGAGGGCTATGCAGGGACTGTTGACCAGG